>SLOS01000422.1 GCA_007132365.1 Bacteroidales bacterium
AGGTGCTGAAAATGTATCACATATTTACCATATGGTACATGCAAGGGACCGTTACAATGCACTTAAAAGGGTGGTGGACTATCACCCCGGAATATATGGTATAGTATTCTGCCGCACCCGGAAGGAGACAAAGGATGTTGCAGGCTGGCTCATGAGAGACGGTTATAACGCAGAGGCACTGCACGGGGACCTTACGCAGGCGCAGCGCGACTATGTGATGCAGAAATTCCGCGAAAGGAACCTAACTGTGCTGGTTGCGACAGATGTGGCGGCGCGCGGACTCGATGTTAATGATCTGACGCATATAATCAACTTTAATCTTTCTGACGATAACGAGGCTTATACCCATCGTTCAGGCAGAACAGGAAGGGCAGGTAAAGAGGGTATTGCCGTTTCGATCATTAACATGAATGAGCGGGGAAGGATATCGCAGATTGAAAATGTGATAAGGAAAAAAATTGAGCGGAAACCGGTACCTGCAGGTACGGATATTTGTGAACGCCAGCTTTTCAATATGGTGGAGCGCATGAAAAACTCCCCGGTTGCGCACAGTCAGATAGATCTTTATATGGACAAGGTTTATGATATGCTTCGTGACCTGTCAAAGGAGGAGATCATCAAAAGGTTTGTATCCACCGAATTTAACCGTTTTCTCGATTATTACAAAAATGCACCGGACCTGAATGTTGAAAGTAAAAAGGCAAGAAATGGTGAGGAAGCTTTTTCCGGACGCAAACAGAAGGTAAACAGGGGGGGCGCCATGGCACGGGTACTGTTTAATGTAGGGAAGGGCAAGAATATAACAAAGCGGGAGATAATCGATCTTTTTGCAGGTGCCCCCGGAGCTGCAAATGTGGATATCGGGAATATTGAAATATACAAGAGGACTTCATCAGTTGAAGTGGACAGTAAAATGGCCGGCAAGATAATCAACGACCTGAACCGTACTGTATACAAGGGCATAAGGATTGAAGCAGAGGAGAACTACGAATTTGCGGGCAGTGATTTCCGCGACCGCAATAAGGGTCCCCGTGGCCGTAAAAGAATCAGAATGAATTAGTGATTGAAAGTTAAGTTTAAAAGCTGCATATTCACAGGAATATGCAGCTTTTTTTATATTCAGGTGCCTGGTCAAATCCTGCCCGCGAAAAACTGTTTTTGATTATTGACAGTACCTGAAGGCTAATGGGTTTATAACTGGTTATTTTGATGCTGTCAGGTTGACAACAAGCGCAATATCATCCAGAATGAACCGGTCCACCAGATCGGCAAAAACTGACTTGGACTGGAAATTAACGCCCCATTCGGTCCTGTCTATCAGAAACTGTTCTGAACTGGCGGCTATCCGGTCGCCTTCAATCTCAATCAATGCATCAAAAGCAACTGACCTGGTCACACCGCGCATCGTCAGATTTCCTGTCAGCCTGTGAGTGTTTTCATTTCCGGAATCGTTCAGCGTCTGAACTCCGGTTATCTCGAAAACTGCTTCAGGATGGTTTGGTACATCAAAAAAATCGTCAGATTCCAGATGTTCCCTTAGCCTGGCATTTCTACCCGGGTCAGTTATATCCAGTACGACAATGTTTTCAAGATCAATTACAAACTCTCCGCCTGCAATTTCTCCATTGCTGACCCTGAGGTGCCCATCCTTTAATGCTACAGTACCGTTATGCTGGGAAGCGGGCCGTGCACCAACCCATTCAACATTGCTGTTTTCAATATCAGCAAAATATGTATCATAATCTTCAACTGCAATCGCTGTTGTTGCTGCTTCACCTGTTACTGCTCTTTCTCCTGCAGGGCCCTGACAGGACCATACTGCTGCCACGAAAATCAAAATAATTCCAGATCTCATATTAAATTGTTTTTATAGGTTTATTTATTCTTCTGATATGTTTTATAACATAAAACTTCCGGATATGTTTAAATTTTAAGATTTTTTTGTAAACAAAATTGCTTTCTGAACATTTCAGATTTTATACTGTTATCCAGTAGTGTTAAAAGTTGATTGAATTACAGGGGCGTATTGCCTGCTCTTAAGACTCTTAACCGCATACCGGTTACTTTAATTAAAATTACTGTTAATGAGGTTGACTGCCGAAGGTCAAATAACCAATGAACTGATCGGGATCTTTTAACATCTTCAAAGGCCTTCCCAATATTTCAAGAAAAAGTATCATTGCCGCAAGGACGATTAGCGGCTCAGTGGGAATCCTGATCATAGAACCTTCAATTAAAGGTACCTCAAAAGAGAATGGAAGGAGCAATGCTATAATCTTCATGAAAGCCGGTTGCAGACCGAAATGGATGATTATCCGGGCTGAAGCCAGCAACAGAAGAAAAGCCGGGCCCGCGGCCAGAACAGGGAACAACATAAAACCATAAAAGCAAAGGGCTGTAAGCACAAGAATAAGTGCTGCCAGAGCAGCCGGTTGAGTGCTATTTATTAACAGTTTCACCATCCATTCTGATTATCCGGATAAAAATCATCATAATGCTGAACGCTATCATTGCCATTAGCGACAATAGTATCCTGGGGGGCCATGCCGGTTTGTCGGAAACCACTGCAGGGGAAATTATGTAACTCCGGGGCAAAGGTGTTTCAAGACTTTTGCGGAGCAACTCGTATCGGTTTTTCAGAGAGGTCAGCTCCCACAGTTCAGCTTCATAGATGGTAATCAGTCTGACGTGTTCAGGGAATTCAGTTTCTTTCTGCCCGGTTTGAAGGGGTTTCCCGGACTTATCCTGAGGGGGAAAGGTGCTTTCAGTATCCCGGATATGTCGCTCCATAACTTCTGTCTCCTCCTTTTTCTGTTCATAAAGCTCTTTTGCAAAATTGTATGCCGAAAGACGGTTTTCCAGGAGTATATCTTCTTTGATTATATCTCCCATGGCTACTGAACGGTTGGCTATTACCGCCGCCATTTCAGGATCATGCTGCCTATTTCTCCTCTTCAGGTGATTGGGACTGATAACGGGTAATAGCAGCCTGAAAATCATCAATCAGCTCATTGAAAATTTCCTTTACGGTAGTGATCTTATCAGCAAGGTAAGCATTGCTGCCGGCAAAGGCATAGCCGCTCTTCATATTGCCTTTGTATGCATTATATAAAGCCGTTATTATGCAGTAGGGACTGCTGGAGACATCACAGGTTCTGATGCAATGGAAAGGGCACTTAATAGGCTTTTTCAATCCCCGCTTTACCTTGTCAAGAAATTCATTCATAACAGCTCTTCCCGGCATTCCAACCGGACTCTGGATAATTTCCATATCGCTTTCACGGGCGTTTACATAAGCCATC
>SLOS01000104.1 GCA_007132365.1 Bacteroidales bacterium
TAGTATTTCTATTAAAAATAATATTACCTAACCCACATTACAGGTGTGATAAAACTCAAATTACATAATCACAGAATCAATAGTTGGTTTTTAAAACGGTTTGAATATTACGCATAAGGGAAAAAAGCAACTTTTCCGGGTTAAGGATGCCGGCCATCCCGATGAGTGGACGCAAACGCAAATCCGGAAGTGTTGCCTGCGGCTGGTTTTTAAGGCAAATGTGCCTCTAAGCAGAAATTCTTGGTATATAAAAGTTTTTTCGTTTAAAAGGCTCTTTTGCCGGTATAACAAAAAAAAAATAACGGTTGGAATACCTGTCTTCCAAATTATTTTTTTATTAAATTAAGTTTGGTACATTTCGTTCGAATACAAGTCCTTGCGGACTGATAAAATCTATATTCTTATTTTCTAATTTTGGACCTGAAAGAGATAAATATGCTACTGGAAAAATTTCACTGGCTGAATATACCCGATTCCATGTTCTTTAAGTGGAATCGTAAAAAAGTATCATTCAATGAAAATAACAATCCTTTTGAGTATAATAAATAACACGCCATTGTAATGATAAAAAGAAACATATGTCATATTGAATCTGCAAACAAGTTGCACAAGCCAATTCTGGACAAGCAATTTAACATAGTAGTATAAAACAAAAAAAGAATTTTTTATTTTTGAAAATAGGAATGACCAATAAAAAAGAGCCAAATGAGAGTAAGCCAAGAAAATTTGGCACCTTTGGCGGGGTTTTTACCCCAAGTGTGTTAACTATCCTGGGGGTTATACTTTTCCTTCGCTATGATACTGTAATCGGAAATGCGGGTTTGTGGGGAGCTCTACTGGTATTGCTGATAGCTAAATTATTTACCACAATCACAACATTCTCCTTGTCATCTATCGCCACCAACATGAAAGTCAAAGGTGGGGGATCGTATTATCTAATCAGTCGAAGCCTTGGAGTAGAATTTGGCGGTGTGATAGCCGTGTTTTTTTATATGGCCCTGGCACTGTCAGTTGCTTTATATGTGGTTGGTTTTACTGAAGCTATGTTTTTGGCTTTTTCTGAGATGGGTTTATCCTTCTTAACCGTAGCAACCCTGACCAATATTGTAGTTTTTACTTTTGTTTATATAGGGGCAGGCTGGACAATAAGGGTACATTATTTTATACTGTTAATAGTACTTGTTGCTATCGGTTCTTATTGCTATGGTGCATGGGGGCATGCTTCAGTTCAGATCCTGAGCGAAAACCTGGAACCTGCGTGGACAGCCAATCATACTCTTTTAACCATATTTGCGTTGTTTTTTCCTGCAGTAACAGGAATAGAAGCCGGCGTTAACATGTCAGGCGATCTTAAAAATCCTTCAAAGTCCATTCCTTTGGGAACATTTTCTGCAATTGGCTTCACGGTTGTTGTATATGCCGGTATTGCTGTGCTGATGGCATCCAGCACCAGTCGCGGATCCTTAATTGGTGATGGAATGGTGATGCAGGAGAAAGCGTGGTTCGGACCCATGGTTTATGCAGGAGTAATTGCAGCAACATTATCTTCGGCGCTGGGCAGCATGATGGGGGCACCGCGTATTCTTCAGGCTTTTGCTAAAGACAATGTGTTTAAATGGCTCAAATATTTTGCCCTGGGTAGCGGAAGATCAAATGAACCGAGAAGGGCCATAGTAATTACTTTTCTTATTACTCAAGCGGGGATTCTTGCAGGTGACCTTGATAGTATAGCTCCGATTATTACCATGTTTTTCCTTTTAACCTATGGAACCATCAACTTAGCCAGTTTTTACGAAAGCATCTCAGCAAATCCCAGCTTCAGACCTACTTTTAAGCTTAATCACTGGTCAATTTCACTATTGGGAGCTCTTATGAGCCTTATTGTTATGTATCTGATCAACTGGATATGGGCATCAGTCGCCATTGTTGCAGCTTCAGCAATGTTTATAATTATTAAACGTGCTGAATTGACAGTGCAGTGGGGGGATGTGCGTAGCGGATATGCATACCGTCGTGCCCGCAAGGCACTATTAACTCTTGAAAACGAAAGATATCATCCAAAAAACTGGAGGCCATCTATCCTGACTCTTAGCGGTGTTGCTGGAAGCCGGATGCATTTGATTAAATATGCGAACCTGCTTTCGGCGGGACGTGGCCTGGTTTCCCTTGCACAAATTATACCCGGAGATCTGGAATCCCTTAATAAACACCGTATGGAAAGTGAAAAACTGATACGAGGCTTTATACGTGAAGAGGGATTGCCAGCCTTCCCTGTTGTGGTTGTTGATGATAATATTTCCGACGGACTTAAAGCGCTTTTGCAGTGTCATGGAATCGGTGGATTAAGGCCAAACATTTTAATGCTTGGGTGGAGTAATGATCCTGAAAAAAAGGATCAATTTTCAACTATTCTGAGCCTTGCCAAAAGGATGAAAAGAAGCTTTCTGATTCTCAGTAGCAACAAGGAAGAAAAAAGCTGGGAAGATCCCTCCGGTGCCATTAATATATGGTGGACCGATCAAAAGAACGGGGCAATGATGCTGCTACTTGCCTTTCTTCTGAAAGGAGACCGTGAATGGCGTGATTCACCGATAAGGGTATTACGACCCGTCGCTCTTAAAGCCGATGTGGAAAATGTTGAAAAAGAGATGAAAGAAATATTACAGGGAGGACGAATCGAGGCTGAGATTGTCGTATTACCTACGGATTCTTCTCTTGAAGCCGTAAGAGGAGCCATGTCACCCTCAGCCCTGCTGTTTGCCGGATTTGAACCTGCAGATGAAGATCCTGCCGGTGTATTACTTCACTTTATGGAACAAATAGTTGATTTACCAGGTGATGTAATTTTAACATATAACGCAGGCGATGTAACCCTTGAAAGTTGAAAAATTATAAAATAAAATACGCTTATTTGTCAGCTTGAAGCGGAATTAGACCGTGCGAAATTACATGATCACTCATTATGCGGTTTTTTGTTAATATCAGTATTGCAAGATATCAGAAAGTAAATTACTAAAATGGATTATTATGTCAGCCTTTAATGGTGCAATAATGCAGTACTTCCACTGGTATACTCCTGCTGATGGGAGTTTGTGGAAACAACTGGCAAAAAATTCTTCAGAAATCGCCGGGGCGGGTTTTACGGCATTGTGGCTTCCCCCGGCATTTAAGGGTGCTTCCGGGGCAAATGATGTAGGTTATGGGGTTTATGACCTTTTTGACCTGGGAGAGTTTGACCAGAAAGGTTCTGTACGTACCAAATACGGAACTCTTGAGGAGTACCTGGCAGGGA
>SLOS01000276.1 GCA_007132365.1 Bacteroidales bacterium
GATATAGCTTTGCCCAGAAATGAGACCTTTCCAAGAGGATGCAGGATCCTGCGGCTGCACGCAGAAGCCAGAAAGCAGTCCGCCGAATCATATTCCGGAGCATAATAATATACCTCCTTTCCGGCATCATTAAGTCGCTTCAAACCTGCACGTATCTCTTCAAGTCCGCCAAATGCAGGCACGCTGAAATTCTCCCAACGGTGTATTATTACCCGGCGGATCGATTTTCTCGCCAGTATGCGTTCAATCTGCTCATAAAAAAAGTCGAATCTGAAATTTTTGTGCGGAGCCAGATCAGACCGGGCTATAACCTGTACACCTATCTCCCGGTATGTGCCTTTAAGTTCAAGTATTACATAGTGCCTGGCTTTCTCATTTCTAAAAATCCACATGAGTTTTTGCATTAATCATATTTATGATGCAATTATTAAAATGACCATACCAGAAAACAGGTATGGTTTTCTATTACACAATCATTATGCCAGTCTTAATAAAAACTTTACGACAGCTGCTATTGTGAGGAACGTTATCACATCACAAAGATTAGCGATTTACCGGGTTTTCAACCACCGGCGGCCTCCTAATAACCTGCTGGGTTTCGCGCGTTATATCAAGCTCTTCGAAAAGCAGGGCCTGCGGGATGATGTAGGACACAGGCACGCCGGTTATTGCAAAATCAACGCTGAAAGATGGTGTATTGGGCGGAGTGTAGATGGTGTTGTAGACCTGCATCTGATTTGAAGCGCCAAGTATACGCCTGAAAGACCTGATATTAAGTCCCCTGATATCGGCCATGCTGACCGGTTCCTCACGGCCGTCCTCTACATATACCCTGTACACCTGTATGGTTTTTGAAAAGTCCCTGTTTCGCTGTGTCTGACTCATAAACATCACAGGATCGTCCTGCGCGAACCTGGCAATCGGCGAAACCACCTTACGAACTATGTAGGCATAGTCAAGTCCTTCATAAACAGCCCGGCGGATGAGCATCTCCTTCAGATCCTCCATGCTGTGGGAAGCATCCTCACTGACTGACATTTTTACCACCCCGGGAGCAGTGACGGTTCTTACCGAGGCCCTGTTCAGAGAAAGCCGCGCGTGAGCATTCGACTCCCGCACTCTTAAGGTTGGCACCCTTGAGCTGAGAAGGTTATTAAGAATCCCATCCTCAACAAGGCTGACCCTTTCCTTTGCCGGAATCCCCTCGGCATCAACAAAAAAGCTACCTAAAAGATTCTTGCCGCCGTAATCCGAAAGCACGGGATAAGCATCAATGCTGATATCCCTCGACACAATCCTTCTGCCCTTCATCGGTTCAAGATTATTCTCGATTATCCAGTCAGATGCAAAACGAATAATCTGTTCGTCGCCTATAACTGGTTTCCTGACCGCGATCAATCCGTTAGGGTCGCCGAAGAATACTTTTGCAAAAACCTCAGCAACAGCCTGGCCTTCAAATAATACAGGTCCGAAATATGGTTCCGTTACCGGGGAAGTGGAGGCTAATTTATCAAGATATCCGGCCAGTGTCAGGGCTTCGTCAACAAGCAACTCCTTAGCGGGTAATTCTGAGAAATCTTTGGCAAAATGCAGCGAATGCTCAAAAAGCAACTCACCTGAAGATGCCTGCGCCGAAGCCGTGGTCAGCACCGCCGCAACCTGAAAGGGGTATTGTGCTATGGTGCCTTCACTGTTATGATAGAATACCTGTCCGTCGTAAGCCATGATACTCACCTGCGATGTTTTGATTTTCCCGAATCCGGCGAACACGGCCGAAATGCTCCTGGCAAGGTCCTCAAGCCTCTCCCTGTTAATGTTCATGGCATTGTAAGGCACGACCACCTTCTCCTTCCCGGCAAGAAGAAAATCGGGCAGTTCCCGCTCTTCCTCACTCAGGTTCTGCTGCTTCATGGCTGAAATTTTGGACTCGTATGTGCTCAGTGCGTTTTTGTATTTTTCGTCGGTCACCAGCCAGAGAGCCCTTCTCACATCATCCTCTGAACCCGTTACCGGGATATTGTTTTCGTGCCGGCTCCAGCTCCCGAGGTTATCCAGGTCAAGGTAATTCTCATTCGATATCCCGTCCTGCAGTATAAGAGTGCGGTTGTCAAACCTGATTATGCGTCGTTCCCGCGACCGGACAATGCCGCCTAGCACAGAACTGATCTGAAGCGTATTGGCATCAACAATATGATAACTGATAAATCCGGGCGGCAGCATACGGTCGAGTATGAGCCCTTCCATGCTTCGCTGCACCTCTTCCTGCATGGCGCGGATGTAGACATTTTCACGTGATCCGGCCCCTTGAACGGCAGCAAGGCATAATGCCGAAGCCAGGATTATTGTTATGAAGGTTTTTGATTTTCTTCTCATTCCTGCCAATTGATTTTATGTTGTCATTAAGACCATTTGATATTCCATTTCATTAGTGTTGCGTTGTTGATTACAGGCCTTCTTTGATTTTTTGATTTGAAATTTTTCAGGGTCTTGGTAAAATGGGCAAACGCTCCTGTCCCTTTGGTTTGCGCTGGGTTTCAACCTGTCTCACAAAGACCATGGGGCAGACAGTTGAGGTGGGAACTCCTCCCGATTCGGCACCGCAGGTACCGGTAAAAATCCCTGGTTTGTCCCCCGCCGCCTCAATGTTCGAGAATATGGCAAGAGGTGTGCCGACCAGGTCAACGCCGCGCACCAGTTCATCTTCCCTCCCATCGACATAAATCCTGTAAACCACAAGAGGTGTAACATTGAAGGCATTGGGCATGAATCTTCCAGTCATGGTAAAGCCGCCCCTGGTGCTGACAAAAAGGTAACCGAACTCCCTGCCCTGCCTGCGGGCCTCATCAATTAGCATTTCCCGCAGCCGCTCTTCGCTCAGGGGGTTGCTGGTTTCAACAATCAGGTTGGACTGCCGGCTAACGGGCTGATAGCCGGCCTGAGCCCTGCCATGCCCGTTTGAATTGGAGAACCCTTCAATTGGTGTGCGCGACATCAGAAAGTCCCTGAGTATCCCGTCCTCCACAATGGTTACCCTCCGGCCCCTCTGACCTTCACAATCAAATTTATATGAACCGTTCAGGAAAAAATCTCCATATCTTTCAATTCCCGGATCGAAGATCACCGAAAGATCTTCATTAAGCACTTTGTCGTCCACTTTCTGCTTGAAGGTCTGCGCATCATGTTCCTGTTTCAGCCGGTGGCCTTCAACACGGTGACCGAATATCTCATGAAAGAACACACCGGCGGACTGGGGAGATAGAAGCGCCGGACCGGAATAGGCATCGGCAAC
>SLOS01000388.1 GCA_007132365.1 Bacteroidales bacterium
GTCGGAAGGACGGCCCTGCGTGATTTCCTGCTTTTTGCCGGAAGTGTCGGCAGACTGGATCACGGGGTGTACATGTCGGTCGGCTCGGCGGTAATGTCGCCGATGATATTTGAGAAATCTCTCTCCATGGCACAGAACATTGCAATACAAAACAGGACCTATATTGACAACCATTTCATACTGATTGTTGATCTGGCCGGGCTGGAATGGGACTGGGAAAAAGATGGCGAACCTCCCCCTGACAATCCCGCATACTATTTGCGGTTCTGCAAGACATTCAGCAGGATGGGAGGAGAAATGCACTATCTGATGGCAGACAACAGGGATTTTTTACTGGCACTTTACCAGGAATTACAGCAGGTTTAAAAATATAAACAAAACTTATAAAAATGGACAGAAACGAAATTATCAGCTGCAGAAAAGAAGCTAATAACCACCTTGTTAATGAATTGTTGCCTTTCTGGGTAACCCGTATTAAGGATGAGAAAAATGGCGGTTTCATTACCCATTTTGATGAGAAGGGAAACGATACGGGAGAAGATGAAAAATCGTTGATTGCCCAGACCAGGTCAATCTTCACGCTCTCCTCTGCGCATCGTGCAGGGTATGGTGAAGGTAGGCTTGCAGAACTGGCTGCTCATGGCATGGACTATCTTATCGATAAAATGTGGGACAAGGAACATGGTGGATTTTACTGGATGACGGACCGCAGTGGAAAGGTAAAAAACGATCAGAAGATAATCTACGGACACAGTTTTGCCATATACAGCCTGAGTGAATATACGCTTGCAACCGGGGATGAAAGGGGAAGGCATTATGCTGAAGCTGTTTTTGACCTTTTACAGAAATATTGTGTTGACACGATGTATGGTGGGTACTGGGAAATGTTCCACCGTGACTGGCAATTGTGTGGCCCCGGAAGTCAGGGCGGCGACCGGAAAACCCTTGATGTGCATATGCACCTGATGGAAGCTTTCACCACGCTTTATGAACTGACGGGACTGGAGGTGCATCGTCGCAAGCTTTTGGAAATTATTGAGTTACTTCTTACTAGGATCATCCATCCCGAATATAAGACAGGAATTCCCCAGTTTTTCAGGAACTGGTCCGTCGCACCGCAGATAAAATTTGACATAATCTGGGGGTGGGACAGATTTTCCGAGGATGGCCAGAAAGGGCATGCAACGGACAACACCTGTTACGGGCACAATGCCGAATTTGCCTGGTTATTGTTACATGCACTTGACATACTGAAGGTTGATCCCGGGGATTACACTGAAATACTAAGGATCATATTTGATCATACCGCCGATAACGGCATAGACCAGGAATACGGGGGCGTCTTTGTAGAGGGACCTCATTCAGGAGGAGTTTACGACAGGGAAAAGGAGTTCTGGCAGCAGGCCGAGGTACTGATCGGTATGCTTGACGGATGTCTCATGTTCGGCAGTGAAAAATACTGGAAAGCATATGTGAATGTCCACCGTTTTGTTTTTGACAAGGTTATAAACAAAGGGGTAGGCGAATGGTATCCCCTGCTCTCCAGGCAGGGTGTGCCAATTTGGACACATATGAGCCATTCATGGAAAATAAACTACCATACTGTCAGGGCAATGGTACAAAGCATACAAAGACTGGATAAATTAACTGAAACCTAATAAATCAAATGGAACTTATTCTGACTTCGCTGGACTGGGTTGTTGCCCTGTTTGTTATCATTGGAAGCCTTGCTTTCGGCCTCTACATGGCCTATAAAAGGAGAGCCGGGGCAACCAGTGCAAATTTTTTCCTGGGAGGGAGATCTATCAAATGGCCGGTAATCGGGGCATCAATTTTTGCTACAAACATTGGTGCAGAGCATCTTGTAGGTTTATCGGGAGATTCTTATCGTTACGGGCTCTCTGCGGGAACCGTTGAGCTTACAACAGCTATTACCCTGGGTTTTGCCTGCGCAATCCTGTTCCCCTATTATTTTAAGAATAAAATCTACACAATTCCGGGATTCCTTGAATTGCGGTATACTCCCCGTGCAAAGACTTTCTTTTCTGGTTTTATGCTGATAATAAGCATTATGACCAAACTGGCATTCACACTTTTTGCCGGGGCCCTTGTCATAAACAGCATACTGGGATTCAGTGTAATGTCAACGGTTATATACATTGGTCTGGCAATGGCGGTTTTTACCATACTGGGAGGACTAACCGCGGTGGCATATAATTCAGCCCTGCAGGTTATTATCATTGTACTTGGCACCTCTGTCATGCTGTTCATCGGCCTGGATAAAGTGGGCGGTTGGAGCGGACTGATGGAGAAAGCGCCCGATATGATGTCGATTGCCGCTCCCTATGATGATCCGGTCTATCCCTTCTGGGGAATTCTGGCTACGGCTTTTTATGCCGGGATCTTTTACTGGGGTATTGACCAGGTTAATGTGCAGCGCGCACTGGCGGCGCCCAATCTTCATCATGCCAGATGGGGAGCAATGTTTGCAACACTGCTGAAATTATTACCAGTATTTCTTTTTGCATTACCGGGAGTAATTGCCTTCGCCCTTTTCCCGAATGAGATGCAGGGTGATGACACCAGGCAGACTTTTGTGCTGCTTCTTAATAATCTGTTGCCTTCAGGGTTGCGCGGACTGTTACTGGCGTCTCTTACTGCTGCAATAATAACCTCGCTGACATCGGTTCTTAATTCAGTATCCACACTCCTGGTAAGAGATTTTGTTTGTGAATTTTCTCCGGATATTTCGGAGAAAAAACAGGTTCTGATAGGAAGAATTGTTATTATTCCTATAACCATATTGGGTATTGGGGCAGCCTGGCTTGTTTATACAAGTCCCGAAGGATTATATAAATATCTTCAAACCATATCAGCATATCTTGTGATTCCGGTTTTCCCGGCTATCTTCTTTGGAATTGTCAGTAAAAAAGTTACTGTAAAGGGGGCTCTTGTATCTGTTATTGTGGGGGTTTTTCTGTCTACCATCTTCGTAATTGATCAATTACTGGGCCCGGAAACTGCTTCCAGGATATTTCCTTTTCTGCATCATCCCTTAACTTTGAATTTCGGGTACAGGGGATTATGGGCCGAGATAATAATTACCATAGTACTATTTGCTGTTTCCGCCTATACTCCCAAAACTTCACCGGAAAAACTGGAAATGACAACAATAAACTGGTCAGCCCGCATTGCTAAATTTGAGGGTATAACGGACTGGAGGCTGCACCTGTTCATTTTGTCGGTAATAACGGTATTTCTGTATGTATGGATGAGATGA
>SLOS01000376.1 GCA_007132365.1 Bacteroidales bacterium
CAAGTTCATCCACAACAACCGGGTCGGCTATAACGGCACGTGCATTGGGCATCTCTTTGTTTACTTCATGTGCGAGCATTCCTCCCAGGTTTACAACATCTTCACTGTAGGGCGAATTATAAAGATCGTTGAGCATTGCCTCGTTAACCTCATAAACACCTGAACCAAGGGGTTTAATAAGTCCCCCGCGTCCCACTATGGCTGAAAAACGGTCAAGCGGCATGTCATTCTGTTTCAGCTCATCAAGAACACACTTTGTTCTGAATGGTACCTGGTCACTGAGTTTTTTATATCTGCCCAGTTCTTCGGCGGAATGTATTATACGCTTGAGATAAAGCAGTTTTGTGTTTTCGTAGATACCTATTTTAGTGAATTCATGACGCGGATTAATTACGAGTATAAGGAGAGATGTCTGCATGATTGTAATGTTAAAACCCTTTTTAATATTACTATAAAAGCCTGAAAAATATTACCTGCAAACTTCGTCAATTTTTAGTAAAAGACAGAAAAAGAGACCGGGTTTTTTAATCAGACCTTATAATTATCTGTCTCTAAGCAGATATCTTGATATAACAATACGCTGGATTTCAGAGGTACCCTCGCCAATCTGAAGCAGGCGCTGATCCCGGTAAAAACGTTCAACGTCAAATGCTTTCATAAGCCCGTAACCTCCATGTATCTGCACTGCTTCATCGGCGACCTCCCTGGCAATTTCAGAACAATAGAGTTTTGCCATGGCCGACTCTTTGCCAAACTCCCTTTCATTATCCTTTAGCCAGCAGGCTTTATAGAGGAGGTTTCTGGCAAGTTCTATCTTCATGGCCATATCGGCAAGCTTAAATGATATGGCCTGAAATTCGGCTATGGCTTTTCCGAATTGCTTTCTCTCCTTTGCATATTTCAGTGCCATTTCATAAGCGCCCTGCGCACAGCCAAGGCCCATGGCAGCAATGGAAAGACGTCCGTTATCCAGTGTGCTCAACATGATTTTGGATCCATGTCCCCTGCTGCCCAGGAGGTTCTCTTCCGGTACCCGGCAGTTACTGAAAGACATTTCCGATGTGTCAGATGCACGCCACATCATCTTGCCTTTCATTTCGGCGGACTTAAAACCATCAGTCCCTTTTTCGACAATTATGGTACTGAACTCTTTCTTTCCCCCGGTTTCTCCGCTTACTGCCTGAACTGTCACTCCGGCTGATATTTCAGAGGCACCGTTGGTAATGAATATTTTTGATCCGTTAATTACCCATTCTCCGTTTATGAGCTCGGCTTTTGTTTTGCTGCCGCGGGAATCAGAACCTGCTTCAGGCTCGGTCAGTCCAAATGCCCATATTGCCTCTCCCGTGCAGAGAGGTGGCAGATACTTGTTTTTTTGTTCCTCGGTTCCGTAATAGTAGATCGGGCCAATACCAAGCGAGTTATGTGCTGCCAGGGTTGCTGCATGTGAGCCGTCAACACGCGCCAGTTCCTCTACTGCAATAATATATGAGAGGGTGTCCATGCCGGCACCTCCGTACTTTTCAGGAATATTCATTCCGAAAAGGCCGATTTGACCCATTTTATTTGTTATCTCCACAGAAAAACTCTCTTTTTCATCGAGCAAGGGTGCCAAAGGCTTTATCTCCTTTTCTGCAAAACTTCTCACGGTTTCTCTTATCAGTTCGTGTTCTTCATTTGGATCAAAGTGCATAATAGTGTCTGTTTAAGGTTTTAACTTCATATTGTGTCATTATGTTGAAAAAGAACCAGCGGTAATGAGCCGTCAATAAGTTCGCCTTCCCTGACCGTGATGCTTTCGATAGTTCCATCCTCAGGAGCTTTGATACTATTCTCCATTTTCATCGATTCTATAATCAGCAGGGTATCTCCTTTTTTTACAGTTGCCCCGGCAATTATATTCACTTTAACTATCTTCCCGGGCATTGGTGAGTAGATAGCTCCCGATCCTGAAAATGTATCCGCTGTTAAAGGAAGAAAGATGTCCTTCTTTTTTAAAAAATCAAACCGTCTGAAAAAATACTCAAATCCATTGCAGGTTACCCGGAATTGTCCTTCGCTGTTTTCCGAAATAAACACAATATGATACTCGTTATGAAACTCCACCTTCATTCGCTTGTTTTCGAAAGTGTATTTTCCTGCGAATTCTTCACCGTTGATAATCAGTTTATAATTATTGCCGGAAAGTCTTACTGTTTCAGCTTCAACAATTTCACCCTCAAAACAGAATTTCAATATTTTGCCTTCGCGCCAGTAACCAAGGTTATCCCATAAAAGGTTTTTTCCTGTTTTTCTGCCAAGGCTTGCAATAAGTGCGGCAATGGCAGGTACCTGCCAGGGGTTCCTGCTTTTTACCGTACTTTCCTCCTCAGTTAATCTGGCTGCATTCTCCTCGCACCAGGTGGTTGAAAAGCCGGAATCCTTAAAATCATTATTGTGCAAAATGCTCAGCAGGAAACTGATGTTTGTCTTTATTCCATGAATACCATAATTCCCCAGGGCATTTATCATCCTTTTTCTTGCATCTTCCCTGTTTTTGCCGTGAGTGATTAGCTTGCTGATCATCGGATCGTAATTACCGCTTACCTCATCTTCATGATCGTATGCAGAATCTACACGAACTCCTTTTCCCTCAGGTTCATGGTAACATGTCATTTTCCCCGGAACGGGAATAAAACCTCCAGCAGGATCTTCAGCATAGATACGGCATTCAATAGCATGACCATCGATCGCTGTATCTTTACCACTATGTCGCAGTTTGTGCCCTGCAGCTATCAGAATCTGTTCCTCGACTATGTCTGTGTGTGTAATAAATTCAGTTACAGGGTGTTCAACCTGGATCCTTGTATTCATCTCAAGGAAATAGAAATTTCCATGCCGGTCCGCCAAAAACTCAATGGTACCCGCATTCCTGTAATTAATTGCCCGGGCGAGCTTTATAGCAGCATCACCCATATCCTTTCGCATTTTATCGTTAACGGAAGGGGATGGGGATTCTTCGACAATCTTCTGGTAACGTCTCTGAATAGAGCATTCTCTCTCAAACAGGTGGATAACATTTCCATGATTGTCACCCAGCAGCTGTATCTCAATATGCCGGGGATTGTCAATATATTGCTCAAGATAGACCATGCCATTGCCAAAATAGGCTTCTGCCTCACGTCCGGTAGCTTCAACGGCATCCGGGAGGTTTTCCGGAGAGCGGACTATCCGCATTCCTTTGCCTCCTCCGCCCGCAGCAGCTTTTACAAGAACCGGGAATTTCATCTCAACCCC
>SLOS01000384.1 GCA_007132365.1 Bacteroidales bacterium
AGAGTGAAGGTTCCAAAGGACTTGCAGGGTATGGCAAACAGATGCTGAAAGAGCTTTTTTCAAAACGGAGTGCTTTTTCTTTTTGTATCGATACTCCGCAAAAGAGTAAAAGATACAGGGCGGAAATGCTTGTAATTGCAAATGCCAGGTGTTTCGGTACCGGTGCGGTTATTAATCCTTTTGGACATCCGGATGACGGTGAATTCGAAATCGTGATAATCCGTCCCTATCCCTGGTGGATACTCTTTTATTTATTACGTATGTTTTTATTCGGGAAGCTTGAAAAACTTAAATATATTGATATCATAAAAGCAGATAAAGCAAGCATTTCCTTTGATAAGCCCCATGATATGCAAACAGACGGGGAGATAGTAAAGGGGATTGAATCGCTTCAGGTAAAAATAATTCCATCCGCCCTGAAAGTGCGGTATAAAAAAGTGTGATTGTATTGCAATTTTTCCAAAGGCGTCCTTTGTTTTCGATTGTTATGGTTGAATCTTCTGAATTACCGGGGAGACCCAAAGCGATAAACAGTCAGATTGGCCCTCTCTGCGTCTATCACTTTGAATGCATCACTGTAGGGAAGCCAAACCATTTCTCTTTCCGTTATATTGTTTATTTCATTGTAATGAAGTGCATTAACGTCGATAATTACTGGTGGATCGATAAATAAATTGTAATATGGATAATCATCCCAATGGTTATCGGCGTATGGATAATTCACAGTGATTTTATTAATCACTTTTCTTACTCCGTTAATACCGTGTACGGTCGATTCTGTTTCCGTTTTTTCAAGTAAGCTGTCAACCACACCCCAAAGTGTAACAATCCCATCATTTACATTTACAATAATTTGCCATTCGTCTGTATGTTCATTATTAATTAATGCGTTGTTGACAAGGGTTTTTATTTCAAGATCAGTTGGATTAAATCCATTATACCATACTGTATTATAATCCAGAATCCGGTAAATTTCGAATTCAACTTTAATGTTACCTGCTACAACTGTTTCATCCGTTGTTGTTTGTGAAAATCCCACTGTTGTAATTATCAGAAAGATCCCGGCGGGCAGAGTTATATTTTTTTTCATCTGTTCATAATTATTTCAAATTTATCAGATGTTACCTGCAATGCAATGATCATCCCGCATTTTCAGAACCTGAATATTGCATTAAGTTTAGACAGAGGCTCAGGCATTTCATCCGGTTCTGCAATAATAACTTTTCCGTTATTAAGGATAGTATGCATCGCAGCCATATTTACAAGGCATGTCCCCTGATCACTATCCCTGCTCAGAGATATGATCTTATTGGTGCTTCTATCATATATGCCCCACATTTTCTCGCCGTTTTTTACAAACAGGGTGTCAACCCGCTTATTTATCGCTGCCGGTATGATTTCATCTTCATTGGGTGAAGCCTTATGATTGGACAGCGCCAGTTCGTATGCTTTAACTTTAGTGATTATTTCATGTTTAAAATAACTTTCCACTATGGTCCTTGCTTTTTCCTGAAGCGTTCCAGGATTTTCATGTTCAGGATTACCTGCAATGAAATCCTCCTGCAAGTTCCTGTAACTGTTTACCTCTTTGTAAATTGGCATAAGATAATCAACAGTGGCGATTACCAGAGGAGCTTCCTGGTCCTTCAATAATTGCATTAAGCCTTTATTGACTTCTCTGAAAAATTTCATTATTTCCAGTTTTTTTTCTTCTTCATTTGCCCTTCCGTGACCATGAAACATAGGTTGATTAGTGCCAGTCTGTCCCTGACGAAATTGAAGGCTTTTTTCCTGGTAGTCAAAACCAACCACCTTTTCAAGTTTTTCAGGAATCAGTTCTTCTGTTTCAAGTTCGCTGATTCGATTGGAATAGCATTCGTAAACCCTGACACTGCTTAAACTAAGTGCAAGAAGGTAAAATATGCCGGAATTATTTACATAGGATATTAAAGGTGTAGGATAGAAATGGTCTGCAATATGGGTATAAGATTCAAAATGAACCGGCAATTTGTAATATTCAAACAGATTTTTATTCCTGAAAATTGCAAGCCCGTCAGACTGGTGATTCCAGAAGCCTGAATCTTCAACCAGTTTTTTTACAGGTTCAAGAATATCTTTAATTTCATTCTCTTCCAGTTTATCAGATTTAAGTTTTTTAATGATTTCTTTTACCTGCTGCTTCAGAACCTTCTGGTCAATCATTTCGGTTACTTCTTTCCCTGACCGGTGTGTAGGCAGGAAAATACTTATGCAACAGGGCTCATTTACAATAGCCATCTCCTTAAGCCTGTCAACTGTGATATGATCCATATCTTGAACGGTCAATTGTTTTATTAAGCAGGTTCGTTATAAAAGATATTGTGCTCATCGCGTGGCGCTCTGGATCAAAAAGAATTCATTTATGCTTTCAAGGTCAAGAATACCTTTAAATTTATCACCGTCTGAAACCGGAACGATATCATAACGGTTCATCTGCATTTTTTTAAAAACATCAAACAGTGCCATTCCGGGATTTACCTTTTCTATATTTTCATTAACAACCTCTTTAATCTTTCCTTCTTTTCCGTAAGCATTTAAACCTTTAATCAGATCATTCTTAGTAAGAATACCGGCATATTGCCCACCGGATTTAATGACAAACCCGCGATTTGATATATGCACAAACTTCTCAGCAGCTGTACCCAAAGATTCGTTCTCATCCAGCTCATCATAATCCGTTTTGACAATATCCTTAACCAAGTAGTTATTGAGTATATCCCGGTATTTCATCATCTCATATTCACCCCTTGCACCAAGAAAAATAAAAAACCCGATTACTATAAGAAAGGGATTTAAAAAGAACCCGGCAAAAATGAATACAATAGCAAATATCTGTCCAATATCCTTTGCAATTCTCGTTGCCTTGAGCTTGCTCATATTAATTGAAAGGGCTGATCTGAAAAGCCGGCCCCCATCCATGGGAAATGCGGGGATGAGGTTGAAGGCTACAATGAACAGGTTGGCAGCCAGCAGCATCACAAGAAAGTTATTTGCCGTGATGACTCCGAATTCCATTTGTGCAAGATCTGCAGGACTGATCAAAGAGAGGTACACCCACAAAATACCTGCAATAACTATGTTAACAAGAGGACCTGCGGCTGAAATAATGAATTCATCTTTTGGTTTTTCCGGCATTTCTGTAATATTGGCCATGCCTCCAATTGGCAAAAGGGTTATGCTTTGAACCTTCCCCCCCAGTTTTACAGCTGTAAGTGAAT
>SLOS01000063.1 GCA_007132365.1 Bacteroidales bacterium
AAAGGATAGAAAATGTGGCACAGAACCCTTCCGCCTTGTGGCGAAGTCTTACCAATGCCTATACCCGAGCAGGACAAACCATCACAAATGAAGGTCCGGAATACAGGAGGTATGTAATACCGGAAAACAATTTTGTTATGTCAATGCTATATTCTTTAAAAGGCGACGCGGAAATGGCCCTGCGCTATGCCAGGGCGGCAGTTGATGCAGGTCTGCCTTTTGAAAGGCTGCTGGCAGGGCCGCGTTATGCATTTCAGACACTTTACAATACAAGGGAGTTCAGGGAATGGGCGGATAGCGAATCAAAAGTGTTGATTCACGGACCAATGCTTGGTAATGTAACCCATGACGGAGCATCATTCTGGTTAAGAACGGTAAATGAGTCCCGTGTTGAGATTCGCGTAACTCCTGAATCCGGGAATTCCCGGCAAGCATTGTCTGCAGTCAGCCGGACTGAAAGCGGGTCCGACTATACCACTGTTGTCCGGATTGAAGAATTAAACCCGAACACTTTGTATTCCTACAGCCTCACTATTGACGGCATGCCGGTCCCCGTCAGGGATCCATCCTTTAAGACATATCCCCGGAAGGGTGAACCGGGCAGATTCAGGGTGGCTTACGGCGGTGGTGCAGGTTACGTGCCGGAACATGAACGGATGTGGCTTACAATTAAAGAAAGCGACCCCCTGGCAATGTTGCTGCTGGGTGATAACGTCTATATCGATGACCCCGAACATACACTGACCCAGCACTACTGTTACTACCGGCGTCACAGCAGGCCTGAATGGCAGAAACTCGTTTCAGGACGTGGCATTTATGCCATATGGGACGACCATGATTTCGGGCTGGATGATTCGCATGGAGGACCGGTAATTGATGACCCGCCATGGAAACCGGATGTATGGAAAGTCTTTACGCAAAACTGGAACAACCCCTACTACGGGGGAGGAACAGAGCATCATGGCGTTTGGTTTGACTTTTATATTGGCGATGTTCATTTCATAATGCTTGACGGCCGCTATTACCGTGAATCATCGGGCAGGAGGGCGCCAAGGGTGGATAACCCGTCAATGCTTGGCCCGGTGCAGCTTGCATGGCTGAAAAAGACCCTTAGGAATTCAACTGGCACATTTAAAATGCTCATATCTCCGGTCCCCTGGGCAAGAGGGACCAAGGGGGGGCCTCCAGGAGGACTGGATACCTGGGACGGATTTGATGAGGAAAGAAACCTGATTTTCGATTATCTTTATGACAATGAAATATCCGGTGTTGTTCTTCTTTCGGCGGACAGGCACCGTACCGATGCCCGTCGCCTGAAAAGGAACCAGGGTTATGACCTGTATGATTTTATGAGCTCGGTGCTTACAAACTACCATACACACCCTATAGTGGAAACACCTGAACATATCTTCGGATATAATGAGAACAACGCTTTCGGACTGCTCCATTTCGATACCGGTCTGCATGACCCGAAATTAACTTTTGAAATAGTAACCATAGACAACGAATCCATATGGTCAATGGACCTGCACCTAAGCCAGCTTAAAGATTAATGAAAGATGCCGTCGTAATTATTCCGTGCCAATTCAAAAAATCTGAAAATGAGCCTGCCATCAATTTTTAGACCCGCTTCACTTGCAACAGGCCTGTTTTCATTTTACTCCTGTACCGGTGGTCCTGTTAACAATGATCAGGTGCCGTCCAATCCCAATATTGTAATCATACTGGCTGACGACCTGGGTTATGGTGACGCAAGGTGCTATAACAGTGAATCAGGAATTCCCACTCCAAATATAGACAGGATAGCCCAAAATGGCATCAGGCTTACCGATGCTTATGCCCATCCATGGTGCGTACCTTCCAGATACGGGCTTATTACTGGCAGGCACCCTCTGAACAGCAAGCTAAACTGGAGAGAACAAAGCCTGATCGAGCCCGGCCGGTTAACTATCGCTTCACTTCTTGGTAGAAATGGCTATTATACAGCAATGATCGGCAAATGGCACCTGGGCTTTGATTCTGTCAACCTGGAAAAGGTAAACCCTGACGAACCGATGAAAGGAGGTCCTGTTGATCATGGTTTTGACTATTTTTACGGTATCCATGCATCACTTGATATACCTCCTTACTTTTATATTGAGAACGACAGGGCTGTTGTTCCACCGGTCAATTATATAAATGAAAGCCGGAGTCCGGATGCTACCAGGCCGACATCCGGCAAATTCTGGCGTTCAGGAAATATCGCGCCGGGATTTACTCACAAAGAAGTTGATCCCGCTTTCGCGGAAAAAAGCGTGGAGTTTATCAGAGATTATCATCAGAATGAAACCGGAAAACCCTTCTTTCTTTACCTCTCGCTAACATCACCCCATACTCCGTGGTTACCTCAGTCGATGTTCGGGGGACAAAGCGGGGCCGGCTCTTACGGCGACTTTGTCATGCAGGTAGATAATACGGTTGGCAGGATAATTGATATCCTGGAGCAAACAGGATATGAGAATGAAACTCTTCTGATATTCACCAGTGACAACGGCCCGCTTTGGTACATAGATGATGTGAATAAATTCGGGCACAGGTCGGCCGGCGAACTCAGGGGGATGAAAAATGATGTCTGGGAAGGTGGCCACCGGATTCCTTTTTTAGCTCAGTGGCCTGGTTTTATCCCTGAAAATATAACCCGTGATGATCTTTTCAGTCTGGATGATATGCTTGCCACTTTTGCAGGGATAATTGGTGACAGACTGAAGGAATCCGGCGATATGAACAGCTTCAACCAGCTACCCGTATTGTTAAACAGGCAACTGACAGAACCTGTAAGGGAAAAACTCCTTATTTACGATCACGCCATAAGGTACGGGGACTGGAAGTTTATTGAAGGGAGCGGTGAGGGCCGTGTTAGTAAGCGGTGGATAAATGACAGTTCACTGATTGGGATAGATACAGCCGGAGAATTGTACAACCTGGCTGAAGATGCTTCGGAGAAGAATAACCTCTATTTTGATGAACCGGAAAGGGTCAGGCTACTGAAAAGTGAACTGAAAGAAATGAAAAAGCAAGTCACCGGATGCTTTCCTTAAAAAATTATAATGCCCTGATTACTGATTTGAACAAACTGCCAACTATGAAAAAATTATATTATTCTCCTCTCCTGCTGCCTTTTCTTGTCTGCGGATGTGAAAATACAGCTCAGGATGATCAAAGGCCAAATATCCTCTTTATAGCGATTGACGACCTGAGGACGGATGAACT
>SLOS01000340.1 GCA_007132365.1 Bacteroidales bacterium
ACCGGATAAAAATTACGTGAAGGCCTGTCTCTGCGCATAATTATGGTTATTAAATGTTATTAAAGGGCATCAACCTTTCCGCTGATCCTGACATCTACCGGAATACCCTCTATTTCCACAGGAAAAATGTTCCTGGTGGCAGGATCATCCCTTGACAGTGATATCACTATGCATAATTTGCCTTCGCTGGTTTTCCCGGTCCCGACTGATGATACATTTTTCAGCCCCATCCATATCTGCTCATATCTGCTTACTATTTTTCCTGCTTTCCTGACAGAACTTTCCATAATAAAATTTTTTTGGCCTTGAAAAGGACCGGATTCAGATATCAATTCCCTGTTCAATACGTAGTTCATGCCAGAGAAAGGTCCAGTCCCCTGAACACATGATGTATCCTGTTGATAACAGTGGTATTGATGCTGCCGGCAAAAATCAGCCCCATGACCTCATTGTCTTTTGTGAGCACAACCGATCCGCTGTCACCTCCCTGGCTCATTGCTCCGGCTATAAGCTGGTCAGTGAACAGGGCTGTCCTGCCAGCTCCAAAACTGACTCTCACGGTGGCATCCACCTGATCAATTACTCCTTCAGTAAGGCCTGTGGTACGGCCGCTTTTCTTAACCTTCATGTCCAGCATACCTTCTGAAGTGCCGGTTATGCTGCCAATTTTCAATATTTCATTGATAACATCACCTTCATTGATTGGTTCGGCGATTGCACAATCAACCAGGTTCCCTTTACTTCCGGTATCCACCTGCCGGAGGCGGTTGCCGCTTCCGGTAATACGTGCAAAAAAATTGAATATGCCGGTAATGGCTCTTGTTATTGGGCACCCCTTAGCTTCATCTTCAAACCTTACCGGGATAAAGTCGTTTAGTGTGGCTATCTGATCCTTTGATACCGTGCCCCCGTCATGCGGTCCGGGCTGCAGTATCATATCGCCCCTGGCGGCCTGATTGGAGTTGGCAAGAACATGGTTGTTCGAGAGAATATATATCTTATTATCCCTTTTTACGAGGCACCCCAGCGTTCCTGCAGTGATGTTCATGTGTCCGATGCTCACACCTCCCGGTGCAGGGCGAAATCTGCCCGTCGGCGATGCGAGGGTATGTATCACGCCCGTGGGCAGCACGTCAGTAGGAATACCATCTAATGCCGGCGGGATAAGGTCCTGTTCTCCGAGTGCGGCTGCAGCTACCTTGGTTACTACCGAACAGACGATGCACAGATCTCCGGTCTTTTTGCCTTGAACTTTCTTATAGCCTATTCCTGTGGCAATTACGTTTGGTTTTGAAAACAGCCGGTTGGTCAGTCCCGGAAGCTGTTCTCTTATTTCTTCTAAGGAATTAGCCATTATTACTCCCGTTTTTTGATTAACACGGAGAAATCCCCATCTGCTTAAGTTCACAAAGGGTTATGTAAAAAACCATGAGGATTTGACTTCGTCGATCTTACATGTGTTTGTAACATTAATATATTTGAGATACTGAAAGGCACTATCCCATAAATAATGCTATATAAAAATAAAACTTTTTTAATACAGAACAAAGACCGCGGCCAATAATAGTCAAAAACAGACCGGTCGTGATACCTGGAGGGCTATTTCATAAGTGTCTGAAACGGCAATATTAAAAATATTAACAACTTTTGTCTGGATTTATTTCCCGTTATTATCAAATTGTGCTAATTTGCCGTCCCTTTGTAAAACTTTATTTATTGAAATATGAAAGCAACAAAAATTTATCCAGCACAGGTACTGGTCAGGTTCATCCTTCTTTTTTTCTTTGCCGGCCAGCTTACTGCACAGAATCTTGATGTCCCTTATGTGCCAACGCCCCATGATGTGGTAGCCGCGATGCTTGATGTTACTGATGTGGCACCGGGTGATTATGTTATAGACCTGGGTTCGGGCGACGGACGAATAGTGATTGCTGCAGCCGAAAGGGGAGCTGTTGGTCATGGCATTGACCTTAATCCGGTAAGGGTGGTGGAGGCTGAAGAGAATGCCCGTAAAGCGGGTGTCTCAGACAGGGTTATTTTTCTGGAAGGTGACCTTTTTGATGCAGATATAAGCAGGGCAACAGTTCTGACAATGTATTTATTAACATCTGTTAATATGCGTCTTAAGCCGGTCATTCTTGAACGGCTCAGGCCCGGGACAAGGGTGGTTTCGCATAGTTTCAGCATGGGAAACTGGGAAGCCGACGAGCACCTGGTAATTGACAGCCGTCATGTCTATTACTGGGTGGTGCCTGCCAATGTCAGGGGGCACTGGGAATGGGAGTCCAAAGGTCTCAGGTTTTCAATGAATGCACGTCAGGAGTTCCAGAAGATAGATATTGATGTTAATACCGGCAATATTTCACTGGTAGTGGATGATCCATTGCTCGTTGGAGACAGGATAAGTTTTTCAGCTCTTAATAGAAATAACGGACACCGTTATCTTTTCAGCGGCAGGGTTGAGGGCAACACTATCACCGGCACAACACAGATCAGAAGCGGGAATTCCCGCTCTGTTGAAAACTGGTCGGCAAGTTTAAGGAGAAGATGACAGAACACTCCCGTCCGGTCCGTCCAGGCCCCTCTTTCACGACATTAAGCTCAATGGCAGTGGTTATCGGCATTGTTGTCGGTATAGGCATTTTCCGTCTGCCACCCATTGTTGCTGCCAGTTCAGCGGGAGAATTGCAGTTTATCATGTTCTGGGTTGCCGGTGGCGTTATTTCCCTGATGGGGGCTCTTTGTTATGCTGAGTTGTCATCATCGATGCCCGATTCAGGTGGCGAGTACTACTTTCTGAGAAAGGCATTCGGCCCGGCAACAGGTTTCTTCCTGTCCTGGGGCAGGATGACGGTTATACAAACCGGATCCATTGCACTTATAGCCTTTATTTTAGGGGATTACGCAACACTGATCCTTGATCTTGGCACATACAGCTCATCAATATACGCAGCTGTAACGGTAATACTGCTAACCTTTCTGAATCTCCTTGGTACACTTCACTCCAGGCGGGTCCAGAATATACTTGCCTCAATAATAGTGGTTACGCTCGTTGTAATTGCATTTTCCGGCTTTTTCCTGACATCCGGTGACGAAGTACCGGGGTTGACCCTTTCGGGGAAAAACATGCAGGTCTTCTCCGGGGGGGCTCCGGGACTGGCGATGATATTTGTGTTGCTTACATACGGGGGATGGAGCGAGGCTGCCTATCTCACCGGTGAACTTCATAACGTGAAAAGGAGCATTGTACGTGCGCTTGTTTCTGGCATAGCAATAATTACCGGACTATATGTAGTTGTAAACTTAACCTATCTCCATGTTCTGGGGTTTGATGCACTGTCAGAATCGTCGACAGTAGGGTATGATCTGACTGAAAGGATCTTCGGTCCCGGAGGCTCTGTTATTGTGGTCATTATCGTAATTGTTTCAGCCCTTTCTACAGCCAATGCCACCATAATAACAGGTGCACGAACCAATTATGCAATAGGAAGGGATTTCAGGCTGTTCAGATTCATGGGGCGCTGGAACCACCCCCGTAACAGTCCAACTAACGCCCTTCTTTTCCAGGGGGGGATAGCACTTGCGCTTGTTGGGGCAGGAGCCTGGTCTCAGCAGGCAATAAGTACCATGGTCGACTATACGGCGCCTGTTTTCTGGTTCTTTATTATGCTTATCACAATCAGCTTATTTGTATTCCGGTACCGCAATGGGAAGCACAACATTTCCTACAGGGTTCCCATGTACCCTTTACCGCCCTTGCTTTTCCTGGCTGCCTGTGTTTATATGCTTTATTCAAGCCTGGTCTTTACGGGCACAGGTGCAATAATCGGGGCATCAATACTGGTTGCAGGGGTTCCCGTCTGGTTTATTGCCCGCACCTGTCAGCGCTGACATTCATGCTTTGCCACGGGATTGGCCTGACATAAGATCAGCACCATTCCCTTTAGTCGCCGTTACCAATGCCTTCAAGGTGGTATTTCTCCAGAAGTGGTTTGAGTAACCTGTTTTTCTCATGTTTGACCTCTTCACTGAAATTATCCCAGATAAACTGCATAAGGGAGGTATTTAGCTCATCCAGCAATATCATATCGACTTCAGATATTTCTTCTTTTCCAAAATAGAGTTTATACAGCTCTTTTTTGGATGATCCAAGCACAGTTGTGCCTTTTACACCTGAATTAAGCTCGTGGTAATTACCCTGATCATCCATAATCATCCATCTCTGTGGTAATCTCAATAATTCTGACAGCCTGTCAACCATAGGTTTATTTTCCATCTCAAATTGGAATTAAGCTGCAAAGATACAAAATCGGGAGATAATTTCCTGCCCGGTAATTTCCTGCCCGGCAATTCCCTGTCTGATCCGCAATCAGATTTTGCCTTTCAGTAAAATTCTTGCTTTGCGCTGGGTTGAAAGAATTATCTGGTACATGCAGGGTACGATAACCAGGGTCAGGAAGGTAGCAACCGTAAGACCAAATATCACCGTCCACGACATAGGGCTCCAGAATGCGGCATTATCGCCTCCGAAGTAGATCTGGGGCCGCAGCTCCGTCATAAGTGTAACAAAATTAATATTCAGCCCGATAGCCAGCGGAATAAGTCCCAGAACCGTCGTAATGGCAGTCAGCACTACAGGCCTGAACCGGGTTTCTCCTGCCTGCTGAATGATGCCCAGAGAGACATCCGGATCAGGAAATTTCACTTCAGGAATACCCAGTTCCTCTTTTTTTCTGTCATGCAGGTAATCTGTGTAGTCAATAAGTACTATGGCATTGTTTACAACTACTCCCGCAAGGCTTATAATGCCGATACCCGTCATTATGATTACAAATTCCATATTGAAAAGGGCCAGTCCGAAGAAAACACCTGCCGTACTGAATATAACACTGCCGATTATTATGAATGGCTTGATGACCGAGTTGAATTGTGAAACCAGTATCAAGGCTATCAGCGATACTGCAATAAAAAGTGCGGTAATCAGGAATGCCATGGACTCTTCCTGCTCCTGCTGCTCTCCGGTAAATGCATACTCATAACCTTCAGGCATCTCATAACCACTCAAAAGCTCTCTTATTTCCTGGTTAACACTTGTTGCATTGTATCCCGGCAACACGTTTGAACTTAATGTTATCACCCTTTTCAGGTTGATCCTGTTCACTGAACCGTATGTTTTACCAAATTCTGCTGAGGCGACGGCAGAGATGGGTACCTGCATCAGCTGTCCGCTGCTCTGACTGCGAAAGGTAATTCTCTGGTTCAGCAGGCTGCTGAGGTTGTTCCTGTACTCTTTCTGCAGCCTCAGCATTATGGGGAACTCTTCCTCACCAATCTTGAATGCCGATACCTCGCTACCGAATAATGCTGTACGTATCGTATTTGCAATTGACCATGTGGATATTCCGTAACGCCTTGCCCTGTCACGGTCTATGTTCACAATAATTTCCGGTTTGTCTGTATCGAGGTCCTTTGCAAGGCCCTCTATGCCCTGGATACCCGAGTTTTCAATCAAGCGCTGTATATCGTCAGAAAGTGTGAGTAACTGGTCAAATTCTTTCCCGCTTATTTCCAGGTTTATAGCACGGCCGGCAGGGGGACCGGCGGTATTTTTTTCAATATTGAATTCCACTCCGGGATATCTGCCAATCAACTCATTGCTTATTTCAGCCATTATATCATTGGTATTTATGCCATCCCTGTTCTCGTATTCAATAAATGTTACGGTTATCCGGCCACGATTAGGCGTATCCCCCCCGGCAAATTCCATCTCACCCCCCGAACCCTGCCCCACAGTGGTAAGCACTGATTTTACTATATGCCGGTAGGGATCAATAATACCGTTCACCCTGGTTT
Source organism: Bacteroidales bacterium (assembly GCA_007132365.1). Classification (GTDB taxonomy): domain Bacteria; phylum Bacteroidota; class Bacteroidia; order Bacteroidales; family PUMT01; genus PXAP01. The sequence continues at coordinate 5,854 of SLOS01000340.1, forward strand.
CTATCTCAGCGATTTTTTTGTCAGTTTCGGTAATGTCCGTACCTATGGGCAGCTCAGCAATTATATTGATGAACTGGGGTTCATTATCCGGAAAGAAAAGGACATTGGGACTTCTGTAGGCAAAAAATGATATGGATAGTACCAGGAAGACTAGGGTCCCGCTGACAAAAAAATATGGGTTTTTGCCTCTCAGCGCAAAAGATAGCGTACGTGAATAGATACGTTCGTTGAAAGGCAGAAGCTTTTCCTGGAACCATTCCTGCAGCCGGCCGAAAAAGTAATAACCCAGTGCTCCTATTATTGCTGTAACCAGGAAAATATTTCCTGCCAGTGTCATTTCAAAGGTATGCAGAATTATCCCTGTTACTGCAAGTGCACCTGTAACAATCATCGGTTTTGGGTTGAACTTCCCGGGTTTTTTCTTTTGAGCCTCATCCAGGCTGACAGTATCCTGATCGCGGAAAAAGGTTTCCGAGAATACGGGTATTATAACAAGGGCAACAAACAGGGACGATGAAAGCACTATTATAAGTGTAATGGGCATGTATTTCATGAATTCACCCACTATTCCCGACCAGAAGGCAAGGGGGAGGAAGGCGGACAGGGTGGTTGCCGTTGATGTTATTATCGGTACTGCAATTTCTCCGATGGCCGTTTTCGCGGCCTCATAAACAGTATATCCCCGCTCCACATAACGGTAAATATTGTCAACAGCCACTATTGCATTGTCTACCAGCAGTCCCAGTGCCAGGATCAGGGAAAAGAGCACTATCATATTGATCTGTATGCCAAGTATCCCGAAAACCATGAATGATGTAAGCATGGATAGAGGGATAGCTATACCTACAAATAGCGCATTCTTCAGACCCAGAAAGAAATAGAGAACCAGTATTACAAGTATGACAGCAAGAATAACACTGTTTTCAAGGTTACTCAGCTGGTTACGGATCTCCTCCGACTGGTCGTTTGTTATTGTAATGTTCAGATCTGCAGGCAGATTGCCGTTTGATCCGGCTGCGTCAAGGATACTGAAAATCTTTTCAGTTGCCGATAACAGGTTTTCTCCGGATTTTTTTACAACCTGCAAAGAGACTACAGGCTGGTCATCCAGCCTTGCAAAACTCATCGGGTCGGCATACGTGTCCTCAACTACTGCAACATCCCTGAGATATACTATCTGCCCCATCTCATGCTTGATAATTATATCCTCAATCTGCCTCACATCGGTAAACTCCCCGATTGTGCGGATGGCCCACCTGGTATTGTCTTCAAATAAAACAGAACCGCCTGCAATGGAGATATTTTCCTGCATTATTGCATTTTCTATATCCCCGAAGCTAAGTTCACCGGCATCCAGTTGAATGGGGTTTATGTTAATCTGTACCTCCCTTTCGGGGATACCGGTGATATCCACCCTGGATATTTCCGGGATAAGCTCAATCTCATCTTCCAGGAAATCCGCGAACCTCTTCAGCTCATCAATGCTGAAATCTCCGGAAAGGTTAATATTAATAATGGGAAACTCTGAAAAGTCTATGTCCATCACTATTGGATCAGCCGGGAGGTCGGCAGGCAGATCAGGCTTAACGCGGTCCACTGCATCTTTTACATCCTGGAGGGCGGACTTGATGTCAACATCTGTCTGAAATTCCACAATGATATCGGAATTGTCCTGGGTGGATGTTGAACTCAGTACTTTTATTCCTGAAATGGTGTTTATCTCATTTTCAAGGGGCCTGGTGATGAGGTTTTCCATATCTACGGGCGGGTTGCCGGGATATATGGTTTTGACCATTATTGTGGGTATCACCACATCCGGGAACAGCTCTTTTGGCAGGGAGCGGTATGAGAAGATTCCGAAAACGGCAAGTATCAGGGTAAGCAGAAATACGGTACTCTTGTTTTTGAGTGCGATAGTTGTTGGTTTGAACTCCCTTGTTTTGGGTTTATCTGATGATCCGTTGCTCATGAGCTTTAAATGATTGCTGATTAATTTTTTTTCAGGATTGCTCTATTACAAGGAATAACCCCTCGGTAAGCTGGTTATGACCCTGCACGATCAGCAGATCTCCTTCTTTCAGGCCCTTGTTTATCATTGTCCTTCCTTCCCCCTCGGCTCCTCTTTCTATATATGACCTGTGAGCAACCCATGTTCCGTTACCGTTCTGCCTTGCCGTATATACAAAGTGGCCCTGAATATCCTGTTTAATGAGTATTGTGGGTATAACAATCACATCATCTGCCGAAAAAGACTTTATGTTCAGACTGGCAACCATGTTGGGTTTGAATCTTTCACCGGGGTTGTCTATCTGGAGCTGCATCCTGAAGGTCCGGTTTTCAGGGTTTATGACATTGCCGATGCGATGGACCGGCACACTGGCCTCAAAGTCAGGATAAGCAGGAAAGCGGAGAATAACTTTGTTATCAGGGTCAATTACCGGCAGGTAGGTTTCTGCCACATCAGCATTTACATATAACCGGTCCAGATTGACGATCTGCATCACCGGTGAGCCGGGAACAGCCAGTTCACCTTCTTTAAGGAATATCTCATCAACTATCCCAGAAAAGGGGGCATTTAAAATAGCCATCCCGAGCTGTGATTCGAGCGACCTGAGACGGGCCTGGAGGCTCTCGTATGCATTCTTTGCTTCCAGGTATTGAATTTCGCTTCCTATCTGCTGATCCCAGAGGCTTTTCTGCCTTTTGTGGACTGTCCTTGCCAGGTTCAGATTGGTTTTAAGTTCCTCAATATTGTTTTCGAGGACTGAAGTATTGAGCCTGGCCACCGGTTGACCCAGCTCAACCCTCTGGCCCTTGTTTACGGAAATATTTTTTATCTGTCCGTTTATCTCGGGACTGATCATTGCTTCGCGGACTGCCTCCACTGATCCGTTTATCCTGAAATAGTGGTCAAAAGGGCCGGTTGTGATTTCAGTGACTCTCACCCTGGTCCCTGACCGGTTCTCTACCTGCTCCCCCATGTCGGATAACTGTTTCTCCAGAAGGTTTATATTCCTGTTCAGGTTGCTTATCTCTTTCTGGTATTCTGATATGCGGTTACGGATTTCAGCAGGGGTATCTTCCCTTTGGTCATGGCATGATTGTGTTGTGAACATCAAAGGGATGATAATCAGGAATAGTGTTATTACAATGTTACGCATTTTATTAACGGGGTTTAGTGAATAAGGTTCTTTGTTAACTTTTATCTCTGTATATTTTTGTATCTTCAATTCCATCTTTGCTTTATGTTAAGACTTGCGCTACAGGGTTTCATCCAACTTATCATTCCCCTATAGTCCGCGCGCCTTGTCCAGGTTATTTCTGGCAGTTATGAACTCGAACATTGCATTGTAATAATTTGCCCTGGTGGCAAGCATCTGGTCGTTTGCCTGGGTTAACTCCATGCTGCTGGCCATACCTTCCTTATGCATGATTGTTGTCCGCTTCAGGATCCTTTCGGCAAGCTCCATATTTTCTTTTTCTGTAAGGTATTGTTCCATAGCAGTCCTGAACTGTAACCTTGCCTCGGTAATCTGCATCCTCAGTGATTCGGAAACCTGACTGGTTTCCATTTCCGTCTTGCTCAGTTCCAGTCTGGCCTGCTGAATCCTGGCCGACCTCAGTCCGCTGGAGAATATCGGGACGCTCAGATTTATAGCAACAAATGATGTCGGGAACCATGGTTTTGACATATCAGTGAAATTAAAATCATTTCTCATGGCCATCTCCTGGTAGGTATAGGAGGCTGTGAGACTTGGCAGCGAGAAGGACTGCTCCCTCCTGAGGGCCATGTAATCCATATCCCTCCTTGAGCGCATTATCCGGTAGTCGATATGATCCTTGTAAAGGAACTCTTCATCCGGATCTGCCTCAAGCATAATCTTCCCAAAAAGGGTATGCAGCGAGTCGGCAGGTTCAATTTTCCTGTCAATGTCAACTCCGATCTGATATTTAAGCAAATTCAGGCTCAGTTCATATTGTCTTTCAAGTTTCGTCAGGTTGTTGCGCATGTTTGAAACCGATAGTCTGAGCTGATCAACATTTATCGGATCTGTAAATCCTGCCTCCATTATCTTTTCTGTTTCGGCAAGACTTTGTCTTATGTTCTCCAGGTTTTGTCTCAGGATAGATATATTGTCGCGGCTTAGAAGCACCAGGAAGTATGTCGCCGAAACCTGGTTACGGACCTCGAGTTCCGAGCGTTCTTTGTTTTGCAGGGCCAGATCCCTGTAGATCCTGGCCGCCCGCAGTCCCACGATATAGGAACCGTCAAAAATCATCTGGCTTACAGTGGCCGAAACATTTACCGTCTGCTCTGTACCGAATTGTATTTCTGCAAATTCTCCGGGTTGCCCACCGAAAAACTCTGCAGGGACAAGTGATGTGGGAATCTCAAAAAAGTATTGATATCCGGCAGATGCATCTATCTGCGGCAGCCCTGAGGCAGTTATTTCCCTGATCCTTCTGCCTGCTATTTCAACATCTGTTTTTGCCGTATTCATCATGGTGCTGTGCTCAACAGCATAATCAACAGCCTGCCGAAGGCTTATTCTCATAGTGTCGTTGGGCAACTGTGAAGGTGCCCGTCCGGTTATGCCTGCATTAATGTTTAAAGATATTAATGTGGAAATAATGATAATAAATGGTTTGGAATAAAATTGCATATGTGTCGAAACTTGATGTTAAAGTTATATGTACGGAAACTTGTTCATTATTTTAAGTTTTCGTTTAAACAGTTTTTTAAGCTGTTTGTTCACGAAACAGGGAAAAACCCGGTCTCCTGTATTATTAAAGGTTTTACCGGCAATTATCCGGTGAACAGGGGGTTATCTTTCATATCGAACCGGAATGTTTTAATGACTGCAGGGAGGAAAGGGCCAGGCAATGCCATTATAATACTTTATATAGCATACCTGTGCAGGCTTATATAAAAATGTTTCTTTATCGTTGGAATTCATTTTCCTTTTATTCTGATGAGATTTTTCATCGTATCTCCCATACCTTTACCTGCCTGGCATCAATCCTGACATCCAGGGTAAGGATATTGTTACGTGCCCTTATGCGTCTTTCCTGGTCCATTATCACATCTCTTACCCTGTGGTTGCCGCTTTTTGTTGTCACAAGGTCTACCGTTACATCTTCAATGTTGTAGCTATGGTTGATCAGGAACAGGATAAACCCGTTCTCATTGTCCTGAAGCCTCACTTCAACATAGTTTTCCTTGTTGCCGTCGTGTGAACTTATGAATGGCCTGTCAACCCCCGCCCAGTTCAGCAGATTAATGAAGAACTCTTCGTTTTCAGGGACGGGGTTCGGGTGGTTTGCCATCCCAAGATAGGATCCTGCAAGCATTGCCTCCCCCTTTCCGTATTGTGTGCTCACAATGGCAGCTGTGCCGTCTTCCAGTCTGGCAAGGATATCAACTTCACGGTTTTCCAGGGGAGTAACCGATTTGGCATAGAGAGATCCCCTGAGCATGTCGCCGGGGTTAAAATTTGATATTGCAGGGTGGGCGCTGTCTGTTATCACTATATTGACTTCATCGCTCATTCTGACCTCGTGCTCCCGGACTCCGAAAACTTCATGAAGCCCCAGTCCCGGTATTATCTCTGAAGCATATCCTCTCTCATCGTTCCAGCCGATCCTTGCTTCGGCAAGAACATGGCCGCCGTTTTCAACAAATGCCCTGATCCCCTCGGCAGCATCTTTAGTGATCATAATGGGCCAGGGAACGATCACCAGCTTATACTGCGACAGTTCCTGCTTCTCAAGATGCTTGCGGTGTATGAAATCAACCGGTACATTCTGATCGGCAAATGCCCTGAAGTAGCCGATCAGTGAGTTGGTATGGGCCCCTGGATAGTCGCGGCGCTGCATACCACCAACCATCTGCGAAAGTGGGTTATATAAGATACCTATTTCTGCTTTTACCGGTGTGGATGAGAGGAAAAGCTCCTGGTTACGGTCCACTACAGAGGCTATTTCACCGGCATGAACGGCTCTTTCGGTTATTGTACCGTCAAGGTTGATGAGGCCGTATCCGCCCGCCTCATATCCTGAAGACATCGGATAATATGCATACATATTTATTCCCTTTGCGCCTTTTGCAATGGCGGACCAGGTCCATATCCTGTGATCGTCAGGCATAACAGGGTCACTGACGAGAAGCGCTATGGTTCCCATGCCGGCCTGGAGTTCACCAACGTACCACCCTCCTTTTTCCCGGTTGGCGCTGCGGGTAAAATCCATCACCGCCCTGAGTGTGGTGACCGACCAGTGTCTTTCTGGCCGGTTGTGTTTAGGATAGATTGAAACCCCATAGAAGTCGAGTGGTTCTGACATCAGAAAATCATCTGTTGCACCTGACTCCAGGGGGGACTGGAACAGGGATGCACCCACAGCATGGGCGGTTATCAGGCTGTAGGGATCGCCTTCTCTGATGGCCCCGTAGCGTGCGCGCATATCCTCAACCAGCTTTTCGTAAATGAATGTCTTCCAGTCTATAAAATCGGTATAACTCAGAATGGTGCTGAACCTTGGCGGATCAACCTGGCTCCATGTGCTGAAATTCC
>SLOS01000206.1 GCA_007132365.1 Bacteroidales bacterium
AGGAAATCAGACAGGCTTTTCATGATTACCGGACTACACAGTTTGGCGGATGGCCATGGCCGGCTTATGACAATGTTCACGGCCCTGACAGGGGCAGATTCGCCAGGTATGCCGATGGGAGAGAAGAGGTTAAGTAATATTTCTGTTCTGCTGTGACAATTTTTATATCATAAACGGTAAATAGTTCGAAATAAAAATTATTTTTGACTTCTGATCCAAAATATTGTCATTTAGCAAAACAAACGACATATCGGAAACAGACGAAGGTTCAAAATTTTTGCGGGAGTAGCTCAGTGGTAGAGCATCAGCTTCCCAAGCTGAGGGCCGCGGGTTCGATCCCCGTTTCCCGCTCTGATTATCAGGGATGTGCAGGCATTATTTAAGGAACGCTGGCCAGCTCAGGATCATAATATGGATTTCTACTCATTTCCTGAGCATTCAGAGATCTCCTCCATTCATGTAATCTCCTTCTCATTTTAGTAGCTAAATGAGACATTTCACGGGAAAGATCTATTGATTCGTTAATATCTTTTTCAACATTATACAAACTTATCTGATTTGGTCTGCCCCATAATGTTTCCTCATACCACTCAATCAGTTTATAATCACCCATTCTTATTGCACCCGAGGGTCTGTACCCCAGGTGATGGTAATGGGGGAAGTGCCAGTACAGGGCATCACGGTCAAGTTCTCCTTTACCTTTTAATACAGGTACCAGGCTCATACCATCGCGTTCCTGCATGTCGGGACTTAAGCCTGCCATTTCAAGAATTGTCGGGAAGAAATCATCAGATATTACTGGAGTAGTGCTTCTGGAACCAGGCTCAATTACACCGGGCCAACTTATGCAAAGAGGAACCCGTATACCTCCTTCAAAAAGCATAGCCTTACCCCCTCTAAGCGGATCCTGGGATTGCAATAGTTCCAATCCTCCATTATCAGAAAAAAACATAACAACTGTATTGTCAGTTAAACCGAGTTCTTCAATCTTATCCAGAATACGGCCAATTCCTTCATCCATTCTTTCAATCATTGCACCCATTACAGGATCATTTACAGGGTTATCCACACCCGGTTTATTTTCGTATTTTTCAACCAGATCCGGTGTTTCTATAAGAGGCCTGTGGACAACATGATGAGAGACGTAAAGGAAGAATGGTTTGTCTCTGTTCTGTTCAATAAATTGCAATGATCGCTGTGTTATATCTTCAACATGGTGCGGATCATCATAAGGATCATGATCCGGTTCTGGTTTTTTATTTAACAACACATCATCAAATCCACGATATTGCGGGTCGTAAAACCTGCCAGGTTCATCAAACAGTCTGTCAGTGTACAAATGCCATTTCCCGAAATGTCCCGTCGCATAACCTATATCTTTTAAATATTCAGGAAGAATTTTCTCCTCAATCGGCAGGTATGGTTCCATTACGGGTGTGGTAAGCAGATTATAAGGAAAAAGACCGCCTGGAATAAAATTGGTCAAATGCAACCGTGCGGGGTTTTTCCCTGTCATAATGCTTGCCCGTGCCGGAGAAGATATTGGTGAAGCAGAGTATGCACTGGTAAAATGCATACCTTCACTGGCTATCCTGTCAATGTTGGGTGTCTCATAAAAATCTGTTACCCCATGATAGCCTACCTGATTCCAGCCTTGATCATCTGTCACTATGAATACTATATTCAAAGACTTTTCATCTTTCCCGCTTAATGACCCGCAACTTTGCATTGCTGGTATCATAATCAAACTACTACCAGCCAATCCGACTGAAAATCTTCCCATCTTTTCACAAAATTTGTTTCGGTTAGTTAGTTGCATGATTTTTAATATTATAAGTTAATTCCCTTACAGATAAAATAAATTATCCAGGTTGTTTTCAAAACCTGATGCGAATATAAAATATTTTACTTAATGTTTATTGTGTAGTGTACCTGGTCATTCTCATTAATATTTTTTATATCCTCGAGAATTAACTCATTCCGGTCATATACCTGAATGCCGTATGTGAGAGGGGGATGGTTAGGGTCGGTATAGATGCCGCGGACTGTCAGTGTGTAGGTCCCGGGATTCAGGGTAATATCAAAGTTTCTCCTACCACCTGCGGGATTTTCTCCCAACCGACCCACCCCGGATATCGATATCTCAAAAATATCATCCAGGATATTCCCTGAATCAAACAACACTATCAGTACGTTACCCCTTCTGACATTCCCGAAGAGAAAATCCTGAAGGCCGTCGCCGATGTTGTCAAGTGCATCGCCAAAGAACTCAACATTGATGCCTCCGTCCTGGGCAAATTCGGGGTCGACATTGGTCTGGGCAATTTGCTGCCCGATCTGCATAATCTCTTTAACATCACCACCGTAGGATGCGAGAAGATCAAGCATCTGTTCAAGTTTCCTTGTCATATCATCCTGCTGGCCTTGAACCTCCGACATAATGCGGATAATTTCAAACATGTCTATTTCTGATCTCATTGCAGATAATCCGATCAACCTGCTTCCAAGAGCATCCAGGGTGTCCTTGTTAATGGAATGATTGTCAAAGTGATTCTGGGCTGATGCAAGCGTGAAGGCTATCAACTCATTCTGCAGTGGATTGGCGCGGCGGTCATTCATCTCATTCACGAATTTGCTGTGATTTGAATTGAACTGCCTGTAAAGGGTCCTTTCAATGTCGAGAAGCTCAAACAGGTTGTTCAAAGCATCAGTCACATCCTTACCATCCGGTTCATCATCATTATCACCCGCAAGTTCATTGATCGCACTCATGATATCATCAGGCTCATCATCCTCTGCCAGATCATCAGGCTCATCTTTTTCTGCCTGCTCATCCGGGGTGATGAAATCCCCTGGTGATGGTTCAAGCGCCCTGCATTCATATTTTACATAGTATTCTACCGTCCTTCCATATCTGTCGGATGCAACTGGTCTGTTATAAGCCGACCATACATAATGTGTGGGATTGTCCCAATTCCCGTCCACCCCACCGGTAGCAGTAATAAAGGGGCTCAGCAATCTTCCCCAGTCATCTATGTAAGTGAAAAGAGGGCGTTGCCTGAATTCAGGAAGTGCTGTGTTTTCCCATTTTACATATTCATTCTCCATGTGAAAAACAATATTCTGCAAATATTCCCGTGTACAAAGCTGCACCCTGTCATCCAGCCATGGGCGGTTATTCCATTCAACATCAGGATGAGGTTCCCAGGTTGGACCGGTCACAGGTGGGGGAGTGGGAGCAGG
>SLOS01000262.1 GCA_007132365.1 Bacteroidales bacterium
CACTTTGAGTAAAAGAAGTAAGCCGCAAAGGAATGCTGGGAGGCATTAAGGGCGTGGCGATGTTATAGAACCACAAGCATTTGACATGGTCGAGTCCGGTATTTCTTGAAAAATAATCAAAACAAAGTATAATAATCTAATAAATTTAAAATCAATGAACTCAAGACTTCTTATTTTACTAACAATGCTTTTGTTGTTTTATTCCTGTAACAACAGGGTTGATATTATTGCGGAATTAAAATCTGAACATCTTACCATTGGGATTGATGCAAAGGGTAATGTTTCAAGCCTTATAGACAATAATACCCAAAAAGATTATTTTTCAAAAGACACAATTTCTCCACTGATATCTTTAAGAAAAGACGCAGAGATTAAATACCCGGTTTCTGCACATTTAGAAGGAGGCATGCTTGTATTTCAGTTTGATGAAGGCATAAACCTGACGGTGAAATTTGAAGAGAAACCATCCCATATTACTTTTGAACTGGTTGAAGCCAGCAATATCGAAGAAATTGAGCTCATTGTTTGGGGTCCGGTCCCAACCACAATAAATAAAATAATAGGCGAAACAATTGGAGTAGTCCGGGGCGAAGAGTTTGCCATTGGCATTCAGTCCCTAAATATTAAGACAATAGGTGGATATATATGGAAAGACAATGATACCACACCTCAATTTGATATTTTTGATCAGGACGATTATTCTGATATGAGTGAGCAGGGAAAAGGCTATACACTATACCGGGTAGAAGCTGCCAAACCTGAAAAATTTGGCAGTACCCTGCAGGCTTATTGCAGAAACCGGTTTCAGGAGAGAATTATTTCCAATCTTAACCATGAAAAATACATTTCACCGGTTTATGATGATGGAGGTATTATTGGTTCAAAAATTGCTTTATTCGGTTGTCCTGTAGAGGAAACTTTAGAAACTATTGGTAAAATTGAGATTGAAGAAAATCTTCCTCATCCTCAGATTAACGGGATATGGGCTAAAAAAAATCCCGAAGCAGCAGCTGCCTATTTAATCTACGATTTCGGTGAAAATACAATAGATGAAGCGATAGAATATACCAAAAATGCCGGACTAAAGTATCTTTATCATCCCGATCCGTTTAAAAACTGGGGGCATTTTGAATTAAAGGAGGAACAATTCCCGAATGGCTGGGACGGGTTAAAAATGTGTGTAGAAAAAGCTGAAATGGAGGGAATCTATGTTGGCCTGCATACCCTTTCTAATTTTATTACAACCAATGATCCATATGTAACTCCCGTCCCCGACAGCAGGTTGGGGAAAGTCGGCAGTTCAATTTTGACAGAAGATATAACCTCTAACACAACAGAAATACCGGTTGAATCACCCGATTTTTTTAATCAGCACAATAACAACAATCTTTATACGGTAATGATCGGTGATGAACTTGTTCGCTACCGCGCTGTTTCCGAATCGGCCCCTTGGAAACTGCTGGATTGCGAACGCGGTGCATGGGGAACAAATAAAACAAATCACAAAAAAGGTGAGAAAATAAGTAAACTTGCCGATCATGCTTATAGAGTTTTCCTGTCCGACCCTGAATTGACCATGGAAATTGCGCAACGATTGGCAGAGCTTTACAACTATTGTGGTTTAAGGCAGATTTCGTTTGATGGACTAGAAGGGAACCGTTCAACCGGCATGGGTAATTATGGTGAATTATTAATGGCAACAACATGGTGGAGCGACTTGTCTGATGAGGTTAAACAACATATAATAGTTGATGCCAGCCGCACAACCCATTTCTTTTGGCATATTTATACCCGTATGAACTGGGGTGAACCCTGGTATGCAGGATTCAGGGAAAGCCAGACGGAATACAGGCTTAGTAATCAGGACTATTTCCAGAGGAACTTTATGCCGGCCATGTTGGGATGGTTTAGTATGCGAAACAATACACCAATTGAGGATATTGAATGGATGCTGGCACGGTCAGCGGGATTTGATGCAGGATATGCTTTTGTGACAGGCAGGGAACAACTGGAAACCAATGGACATGCTAAAGAAATACTTAAAGCTATTGGTGAATGGGAAAAAGCAAGAATGGGGGGTGCGTTTACAGAAGAGCAGAAAGAGAGGATGAAAGATATTAGTAATGAGTTTCAATTGTTCAGTACTGGCGATAATACATGGAATTTACATCAGGTACATACCTTTAAGTTTGAACATGAGGATAAAGTTTTGCAGCCGGGAGAACCGCTTTATTCAACTTTTGAGTTTGATAATAATGTTGAAAAGGGAATAATGAATTTTATTATAACTGCTCAAAATGCTTTGATTTCTGAGGTTATGCTTGAAATAAACAACAGCATTGATGTTAAACTCCCGGTTAAATTAAACAGAGGTGAATCAGTTCGCTACTATGGTGGTGAGAGTGCAGGAATTTACGATGCTAATTTACAGTTAAGGGGAAAATTAGACCTGAATCCTTCGATGTTCAATTTGAATAAAGGAAGGCAGACCGTAAACTTCGACTCTGATTTCAGCAATAAAAATGAAGATGCAAAAGCCAGGGTTGAGATCAGAATTTTGGATAAACCAGAGGTTATAAGTAAAAAGTAATAATGAGATAGTAACTTAATTCGTTTCACTCCCGATTCAAATAAATTGAATTAGTCAAGGCTTAATCTGACAGTTCGGGATTAAACTATATTTGATTATCGATTAAACTTTTTGAGATAAATGACGATAATTAAAACAGAAACATCTTCTACCTGCCTGCCGCAAAAAGTCTAAAGAATATTGCAGGTCTGTTCTCATGGAAGCCTGGATGAAAAGTGAAAATCATTAACATTAAAGTATTATATACATTGAGAAAGTTTTTATATAGAAAAGTTCATGTTTTTGTGCTCGTATGCCATGTTTAATACTGGCTGGCGTACTAATAGCGAGATCGTACATTATATGGCAGATTCGCCGGAAGGCCCTTTCGAATTTGTGAAAGTAGTGGCGAGTAGCGAGAAAATAGATGGTAACTGGAATAAGGCTGGTTTTCAAAACCCCCATTTCCAGAAAGTTGATTAATTGTATATTTGGGTCTAAGAACCTCAGGGCAAACCTATGAAAAAAACACCTGACTTTGGGTAGCCAGAGCTGAACTGTTTTATTTGGTTAGCATTTCTATTTCTTCCAGGCTTTTTCCTTTTGTTTCATAAACAGATAAATGTACAAAAACAAAGGCCAGTATTGACATTATACCAAACAGCCAGAAG
>SLOS01000374.1 GCA_007132365.1 Bacteroidales bacterium
CTTCTTCTTATGATACCCAATATGTACAAGATATCGGGTGAATTGTTGCCCGGGGTTTTTCATGTCAGTGCAAGGAGCCTTGCCGCCCAGGCTTTATCAATATTTGGTGATCACAGTGATGTGATGAGTACACGGCATACCGGTTTTGCATTACTCGCGACCGGTAGTGTCCAGGAAATTATGGACATAGGTGCTGTCGCTCACCTGGCATCCATTAAAACAAGGGTCCCATTTCTGCATTTCTTTGACGGATTCCGTACTTCGCATGAAATTCAGAAGGTCGAAGCCTGCGATCAGGATGAAATGGAAAAACTGATTGATAAAGATGCTGTTCAGGCGTTTCGTGAACGTGCCCTTAACCCGGAACATCCCGTAACAAGGGGAACTGCCCAGAACCCTGACATATATTTCCAGTCCCGCGAGGCAGCAAATAAATTTTTTGATGCTGTTCCTGATGCAGTTGAGGAATATATGCAGAAGGTAAGCAAAATTACAGGCCGGGAATATCATCCATTCACATATTACGGTGATCCTGATGCGGAAAACATAATCGTTGCAATGGGGTCAGTTACTGATACAATAAAGGAGACAATTGATTACCTTAAATTACAGGGAGAAAAGGCAGGTCTTTTAAGTGTGCATTTATACCGCCCGTTTTCTTCAAAGTATTTTATGAAAGCGTTTCCAAAATCGGTTAAAAGGATAGCTGTCCTTGACCGTACAAAAGAACCGGGTGCCAATGGTGAGCCCCTCTACCTGGATGTAAAGGATCTGTTTTACGGAATGCCTGATGCACCGGTCATCGTTGGAGGGCGTTACGGACTGAGTTCGAAGGACACAACACCTGCGATGATCAGTTCGGTTTATAAGAATCTCAAAATGGCTGAGCCCAAAAATGGCTTTACATTAGGTATTGTTGACGATGTGACTTATCGTTCACTTCCCTTGTTACCTGAAATTGATGTCTCTCCCAAAGGGAATTATGCTGCAAAGTTTTTCGGTATCGGAGCTGATGGTACTGTAGGCGCCAACAAGAATTCCATTATAATAATAGGAGATACTACCGACAAATATGCCCAGGCATATTTTGCCTATGACTCAAAGAAATCCGGTGGTATTACTGTTTCCCACCTGCGTTTTGGTGATAAACCAATACGTTCACCTTACCTTGTCAATACGGCTGATTTCATTGCCTGTCATGTTCCTGCATATCTTGAAAAGTATGATTTGCTCAAGGGACTTAAGAAAGGTGGCACTTTCCTGCTTAACAGCATCTGGGATGAGGAAGAGACCAAAAAGAAGCTGCCTGTAAAGATGAAGAAATACATGGCAGAAAATGATATTCATTTCTACATGATAAATGCAACAAGTATTGCCGAAGAGATAGGACTTGGAGGGAGGACCAATACCATCATGCAATCTGCGTTTTTCAAGATCTCAAATGTAATTCCCTATGATAATGCAGTGGATGAGATGAAAAAAGCCATTATCAAATCATTCGGCATGAAAGGTGAAGAGATAGTTGCCATGAACCACGCAGCGGTTGATCGTGGCGGAGATGTTGTCAGGATAGACATCCCGGCCGACTGGAAGAAACTTGATGACAAGAAGCCTGAGGATAAAAGGGATATACCTGACTTCATCAAGAATATTATGGAGCCTATCAACGCGCAGAATGGAGACAGTCTGCCGGTTAGCGCCTTCCTTGGCCGTGAGGACGGGACATTTCCGGCAGGAACAACAGCCTACGAGAAACGGGGCATTGCAGTGCATGTTCCCGAATGGCTGCCCGATAACTGTATACAATGCAATCAGTGTTCCTATGTTTGCCCGCATTCAGTAATCAGGCCATTTCTGCTTACTGATGAAGAGGTGAAAAACGCTCCAGAGGGTACAGTTACCATAAAAGGTTTAGGTGGCACGAAAGAGTACCAGTACCGCATGCAGATAAGTCCCCTGGACTGCACCGGCTGCGGAAATTGTGTTGACATTTGTCCCTCGAAAACCAAGGCTCTTGAAATGCAGACACTCGAATCACAAATGGTTGAAAATGAGCGATGGGACTATATGCATCATAAAGTCGGATATAAGGATACTGTCCTTGATAAGGCTAAATCAGTCAAAAACAGTCAGTTTGCACAGCCATTGTTCGAGTTTTCGGGAGCATGTGCAGGTTGTGGTGAAACACCATATATTAAATTGATCACTCAGCTTTATGGTGACCGGATGATGGTGGCAAACGCAACAGGTTGTTCATCAATTTACGGCGGATCTGCACCTTCCACACCCTATACGGTAAATAAGAACGGTTATGGTCCTGCCTGGGCCAATTCACTGTTTGAGGACAATGCAGAATATGGTTATGGTATGATGCTGGGCGTAAGGCAGATGCGGATAAAGATCGAGGGTCTTATGAAAAAAGGCCTTGAGAGTGATTTATCTCCGGAAATAAAAGAGGCCTTCAAGGAGTGGCTGGAGACGAAAGATGACGGAGAAAAATCCAAAGCTGCTTCGGATAAAGTTAAAGAGGTCCTGAAAAATAAGAAAGATGATATTTCAGTTGAGATAATGAAACTGAAACAATACCTGGTTAAAAAATCCATCTGGGTGTTCGGAGGTGACGGATGGGCTTATGATATAGGGTACGGGGGACTGGACCATGTGATAGCCTCGGGCGACGATATCAATATGCTTGTTATGGATACTGAGGTATACAGCAATACCGGGGGGCAAGCCTCGAAGTCCACACCCATTGGTGCAGTTGCAAAATTTGCCGCAGCAGGGAAGAGGATCCGGAAAAAGGATCTTGGTGTAATGGCTATGAGTTATGGATACGTTTATGTTGCGCAGGTGGCACTTGGAGCAAGCCAGGCACAATTTTTCAAAGCAGCCAGGGAGGCTGAAGCGTATCCCGGGCCCTCTGTTCTGATTGCATATTCACCCTGTATCAATCATGGATTCAGGGGCGGAATGGGTAAGACCATGGAGCAGAGCAAGCGGGCAGTTGAAGCAGGGTACTGGACTAACTGGCGCTACAATCCCCTTCTTGAAAATGAGGGAAAGAATCCTTTTATTCTTGATTCCAAAGAACCCGACTGGAGTAAATTCCAGGAATTTTTGAAATCCGAAGTTCGTTATACATCACTTCAGAAAGCTTTCCCCGATGTAGCCGCGGACTTATTCAAGGCGGCAGAAGAAAATGCCAGATGGAGATACAACAGTTATGTCAGGATGGCTTCAATGGATTTCTCCAAAGTATAATTGCAAGCCAGTCAAATAAAAAAGCGGTCAACATGGGCCGCTTTTTTAAAACCAGGCAGAATTCAGATGGAGCTTTATTTAAAGTAATAGTGATTGTTTTGTTGTGAGTACCGTGAACCAATTAGTTTTTAAATTGTTAACCATAATAATTGTCAAACCAAAAAATTGAAAATATGGCTGATCTTAAAACCAAATTTATGGGAATTGATGTTAAGAATCCCATTGTCGTTGGTGCCTGTAATTTATCCCAGAATCCTGAAACACTTATTCAGCTTGAAAAAGCCGGGGCTTCTGCAATTGTATATAAATCACTCTTTGAGGAGCAGATACAGTATGAACGGGTTCAGATGAACGATTCATTGCACGAGTTTGATGACCGTCATGCTGAAATGATAAGTATTCACCCTAAACTGGAACATGGCGGACCGAAAGAGTATCTTCTGGAATTGAAGAAGGCTAAGGAGGCATTGACAATTCCCCTGATAGCCAGCTTGAATGCAGTTTACAAAGAAACCTGGGTTGAATACGCCCAACTGATCCAGGAAACCGGTGTTGATGGCCTAGAGCTTAATTTTTACGCTGTACCAAAAGACACAGGTTCTGATGGAGCCAAACTGGAAGGTCAGCAAATCGAAATATTGAAAGCAGTCAAAAAAGCTGTCTCCATACCTGTTGCAGTAAAACTTGGGCCTTTCTACTCTAATCCCCTGTATGTTACTACAAAGATGGATGAAGTCGGAGTGAATGGTTATGTATTGTTCAACAGGTTGTTTCAGCCTGATATAGATGTCGATAACGAAAAGCATATTTTCCCGTTTTATTTAAGCAGGGAAGGTGATTACAGATTACCCCTGAGATTTACCGGAATGTTGTATAACAATACAAAGGGTACTATATGCAGTAATACCGGAATATATTCAGGTAAGGATGTTGCAAAAATGATCCTTGCAGGAGCAGATTGCGTTCAGGTAGTGAGTGCTCTGTACAAGAATAAGCCGGGCCATATATCCGTTATGCTTTCTGAGCTGGAATCATGGATGAAATCCAAATCCTATAATTCTCTCAGGGATTTTCAGGGCAAACTGTCCAAAGCATCCACCAGTGATCCTTTTGCTTATTCCAGGGCACAATATGTTGATATTTTGATGAAACCCGAGGAAATATTAAAAAAGTATCCGATGGTATAGAATATTATGCTTTCAACGACTTATAAAAGGGGAGTTTACAGCTCCCTTTTTTATTTTTTCCCGAATATTTTATTTCAATATGACTTCAGGCTTTTTTTGTTAAAAAAATCATATATTTTTAACATTTAAACATTTTTTAACCGGAGTAAATTATGACGCAGGAGGCCAATTGTTTTATTAGCTGATTTCCTGCGCAAGAGATATGTTTAAAGATTCGGGCAATTACCTTATTGTGCTCAAAGATCAATATAATAATGAGTGAATCAGCAGAACAATACCATAAGGTGTTTGAATCGATGTCTATGATATCAGTTCAGGGATATAATGAGAGGCGTGAGATTATATTCTGGAACGATGCCAGTGAAGCTCTTTACGGATATTCACGGGAGGAGGCAATGGGCAGGAAACTTGAAGATCTTATTGTTCCGGATGAGATCAAAGACAAAGTGATAGAAGATTTTGCAAACTATACCGGATTAAATATCGAGATACCAGCTTCAGAGCTGGTTCTCAAGAGAAAAGACGGAACCAGCCTCCATGTTTTCTCTTCCCACGTAATGATTACCAATAACAAGGGAGAAAAAGAGATCTATTCGGTAGATCTTGATCTTACACAGGTAAATAGACATCAGCTTATCCAGGAGGTCCTCAGTGATATTGCTACAGCTACAAATACAAGTGATGATTTTCAGGATTTTCTGAAAAAATTGAAGGATTCTCTTTCGAGGATTATTAATACCAGGAATTTCTTCATTGCGCTGTATAATGAAGAGGATAATTCTCTTTCCCTGCCGATTTTTATTGATGATGTTGATCAGTTCGGTACCTTTCCCGCGGGAAGAACCCTTACTGCATATATGATAAGCAAAAACCAGCCGCTTTTACTTAACGAGGAAGAAATGGCTGCACTGGAGGATCAGGATATAATCGACAGGGTAGGGTCTCCATGCAAGCTCTGGCTGGGTGTTCCGCTTAGAAGGGATGATAAAGTTATGGGAGCCCTTGTACTTCAATCATATACCGATGACACAATTTTTGATGAAACAGATATGCTTACCCTTCAGATTGTTTCTGAACAGATATCTATTGCAATTGACAGGAAGGCCAGGCAGGAGGAACTCCGTGAGAGTGAAAGGGCAATGAAAACACTTATTTCAAATCTGCCGGGCATGGCATACCGTTGCAAGCTTGATGAATCCTTTACCATGGAGTTTTTATCAGATGGTTTTTCGACACTCACCGGTTATGATGCCAATGATTTTATTGGAAATAAAAGATATATTTATTCTGATCTGATCCATCCTGATGACAGGTCAGAGGTTTGGGAAACCGTCAAACGAGAAACCGACCGGAACGAACCATATTACCTGGTATACCGTATTACTGCAAAGGGAGGTGTCGTCAAATGGGTTTGGGAAAAGGGTACAGGCGTATATGATGACAATGGCAATTTGCTTGCGCTGGAGGGGTTTATTATTGATATTACCGACCGGATTGAAATGGAAGAACAGATCATTCAGGCAAAGGAACGGGCTGAGGAATCAGACAGACTTAAGTCCGCGTTTCTCGCCAACCTGTCCCATGAGATCAGGTCGCCGATGAACAGTATAGTCGGCTTCAGCCAGCTGTTGATGGGAGAGAAAGTGCCTGAACCGGTATCCCAATATGTTGGGATTATCTTTCAAAGTTCAAGGCAGTTGCTCAATGTGATTAATGATATTGTTGATATGGCCAAGGTCGATTCAGGCCAGATGCTGGTCAGAAAAAAAGACTTCAACCCCGAAGCTGTAATTGAAAGTATGAAAGGATATGCAAAAGAGCAATTGGATAATTATGCTGATAAACAGGTGATTATTTTAGTATCTGCACATCCGTCTCCTGATGATGTTACGTTGTTCTCTGATGAGATTCTTATACGAAAAGTTATGGTACATCTGATTAACAATGCAGTTAAGTTTACAGACAGGGGAAGTATCGAAATCGGGTATGATATTGACAGGAATAATGTATTCCGTTTCTTTGTCAGGGATACCGGAATAGGAATATCATCAACGAATCATAAGCTGGTATTTGAACGTTTCAGGCAGGTGGATGAAAGGACTACCAGGAAGTATGAAGGAACCGGACTCGGACTATCAATATCAAAGGGGATAATCGGTCTTCTGGGAGGTAATTTGTGGGTTGAAAGCTCCGAAGGAAGCGGGTCTGAATTTTATTTCACTATTACGGGTAAATAATTTGCAAACTTCATTTTTACATTCTAAATTGGCCAGGGATGACCATTTTATGGGTAGAATTATAGGAATTGATGTAGGACAAAAGAGAATCGGACTGGCTGTTACAGACCCCCTCAGGATCTTTGCCACCGGGCTGGACACTGTACCTGCCGGAAAAATATTCAGTTATCTGGATGAATATGTCAAAAAGGAAAAAGTTGACCTTTTTGTGGTTGGCTCACCCCTTACAATGAACAATAAACCATCCGAATCTGTTAAATATGTTGATCCATTTGTCAGAAAACTGGCAAAAATATTTGATCCGATACCTGTAAAGCGTATCGATGAACGTTATACCTCAAAAATGGCAAAGCAGGCAATTATTACAGGTGTACCCGGGAAGCATGCGAGACGAAACAAGGCAATGGTTGATCAAATAAGTGCTGTGATAATTCTGCAGTCATTTCTTGACCGGGAAATTTTTTTAAATAAATGATATTACCTGTTTTTGTATACGGTTCACCTGTCCTTAGAAAGGTTGCGGCAGATATTCCTGAGGATTATCCCGGACTTGATGAGTTTATTGAGACTCTTTTTGAAACTATGTATAAGAGTGATGGCATTGGCCTTGCTGCTCCCCAGGTTGGAAAATCGATCCGGATTTTTGTTGTGGATGCATCACCTCTTGAAGATGATGATGAATCTCTGAAGGATTTCAAAAAGGTCTTCATAAATCCCCGGATAATTTCCTATGAAGGCGAGCTTAGTACATATAATGAAGGTTGTCTGAGCATCCCCGACATAAGGGAGGATGTTGAACGGGAGTCTGCAATAACTATTCGTTATTGTGACAGGGATTTTAATTACAGGGAAGAGTATTATGACGGTATTGCTGCAAGGATCATTCAACATGAATATGATCATCTGGAGGGCAGACTGTTTACCGACCTTATTTCGCCTCTGAAAAAGCGCCTTCTTAAAAGGAAACTTACCTTAATAAGCAAGGGCATGATTGATGTTAAGTACCGGATAAAACATATTTGATAGGCTTCGCTCTTGACTTAGTCCATGGTTTTCATTAACTTTAATAAAGCATGACGACCAAATGAAAAAAAATGGGCTATTACGAGGGATTACGAAGGATGCCTGCGCTACGCCTGCTTTTGCCTTTTATTGCAGGGATCATACTCAGGGATAATATTCAGATTCCTTTTCCATTGCTTATAGCTGGTTGCAGTTTTCTCTTCCTGCTTCTTTTTTTTATCCGGATTTATGAACCGGCTAACGTCCGTTACAATATCCGGTGGCTATATGGCCTTGTTCTTAACTGCTTTATCATGATTTTTTCCATGTGCCTGATGAGTAAAACAATACAGGCACCAACATTTATGGACTATACAGGCAAAGATGGTTTCATTGTTGCCAGGGTTGTGGAACCTCCACATGAGAGAGAAAGGCGATACAGGGTGCTTATTGAGCCTTTGGTAGTTATAGGGGATACCAGTATTACAAGAACCTCCGGCAGGGCTTTAGGCTGGTTCGGGAAGGACAGCCTTGCCGGAATGCTCAGGGCAGGTGACCGGCTGGTAATTCCCAACAGATTCAGTGAAATAAGAAACCAGGGTAATCCTTTTGAGTTTGATTACAGCAACTATATGAGGATACAGGGAGTATCCGGGGAGATTTACCTGGATTCCGGAGAGTGGTTCCGGCCGGAACAAGTTGCTGCCAGAAATCTTTTATTAACAGCAGGCAGATTAAGGGAACGTCTTTTGGATATTCTCGAGAGCAATGGTGTAACGGGCAGGGAGTACGCGGTTGCAGGAGCACTTATTCTGGGTTACCGGAGTGAGATTGACCAGGAGACAAGACATTCATATGCCGCATCGGGAGCGATGCATATACTGGCTGTATCAGGCCTGCACGTGGGAATAATTTACCTTCTTATATACTGGACACTGGGATTTGTGAAGAAATTCAGATATCACAGTATTGTCAGGGTCATTATTATTTTGATTATTATCTGGTTTTATGCCTTACTCACCGGACTGTCACCTTCAGTGACCCGTGCTTCCACAATGTTTTCCTTCGTAGCGGTTGCCGGATTCTTTCGCAGGTCAGCCAATATTTTTAACACTCTTGCCTCCTCTGCATTTGTTCAGCTTCTGATTAATCCCTTAACTCTTTTTATAGTTGGATTTCAACTATCTTATTTTGCTGTTGCAGGGATCGCATACTACCAGCCTTTTATTTCTTCAGTTATAAGGTTCCGGAATATGCTGGCAGAAAAAATATGGGCACTTTCCACCGTTTCTCTATCGGCACAGCTGGTTATTTTCCCGCTTGGAATATACTATTTTAATCAGTTTCCAAATTACTTTTTGTTGACTAACCTGCTTGCAGTGCCACTAGCAATGATTATTCTCTATCTGGGACTTGTACTTTTTCTAATCTCATTTATTCCTTTTGTGGCCTCTGTTGTGGCATTCCTTTTGAATATTGCCCTGTATCTACTCAATTTTATTACCGGCACTATAAGCCATCTTCCTTTTTCTCATTCTCCGGATATGATCATAAATATTCCGCTTCTTATTATCCTGTACGGTATAATCTTTTTGATTACCCATTTTTTCATCCTTAAAAAACCATGGTTGCTGCAACTTTCAATTGTTTTTGCTATTGCAGCACTTGTATTAAGATCCGGGTATCTGATAAGTACGTCAGAACAGAAGATATTTATGGTCTATAATTCCGGCAGGTACTCTCTGTACAGCTTTATTTCCGGCAAAAGAAATATTGTTGTATCCGGCAGGGATCAGGATTTTGAAGAAGCAGTCATGCCCTATGCGGCTTCACGGACTGCCTTATTTATGAATACCGATAATGTAAATGTTATTTCTGTTGAGCAGATGCTTGATTGTAAGATTAAGGGAATGTCCTGTCCGTATCACGTTGAGGGCAGGTTTGTTTATTTTTACGGATACCGGATCTATTTTGCCGAAAGCAACGAGACTGGCCCGCTTGATGCAATGGATCCTGTTCATGTGGATATGCTTGTAATCTCCTCCCGGTTTTCATCATCTCTGCATGAGATTTGCAACGTAGTAATTCCTGGTAAGGTGATTATTGATTCCTCAGTTCCTTTTTACCTGAGGGCTGAATATATTGAGCAGTGTATAGAGCTGGGACTAAATTACCATGATGTGCGCGGGGCAGGAGCGTTTAAAACTTCAGTTCACCAATTCCCTGGCGGATAATAAGGGGTTCCTGGTCAGTACAGTCAACCACTGTTGAAGGTATATTGTGTCCGTAACCACCATCTATTACCACATCGACCAACTGCCCGAATTTCTCATGAATCAGCTCAGGATCAGTAGTGTATTCCAGCACCTGATCATCATCGTGTATTGAGGTTGTCAGAATTGGTTGCCCGAAATTCTTTACTATTTCCAGAATTATATTATTCCCGGGTATACGTATCCCTACTGTTTTCTTATTGTTTTTGAACAGTTTGGGGACATTGTTGCTTGCAGGAAGTATAAAGGTAAAGGGTCCCGGGAGATTTTTTCTCAATAACTTGAATACAGAGCTTCCTATGGGCCTTGTATAATCTGAAAGATGCGAGAAATCATGGCATATGAATGAAAAATTAGCATCTTTCATCCTTATTCCCTTAATTCTGGCCACCTTTTCAACTGCTTTTACATTGAAAATATCACATCCGAGTCCGTAAACCGTATCTGTAGGATAAATTACCAGTCCGCCATCACGAAGTATACCCACTACTTTTTGGATTGCCCGTGCACTTGGATTTGAGGGGTGTATCTTAAGGAGCATATAAATTATTTTTTTAATAAAACTCTGGAGTGCGCTTAAAATTTATAAAAAGTGGGTAAGCTACTTATATCGCACCGCTACAACCGTCTACCCTTGCTTCCTTCCGGACCTGGGGGAGTTTAACGGGAGCTGGTCGTATAAGACTTACCCGGTGCAAAGGTAGTAAAACAGAGATATTTTTCCAATTTTAAGGCTTTCAATATTCAAAAAACCAATATATTTACCCTGTAAACCAAAATTTATATTTGTTTAAAATCACAAAAATGATCAAATATGGAAGAGAATAAACAACCCGCGTTGATCAAAAGTACTATGAATTATGGTGCAATGCTGGGACTGGCTCTTGTAATCTATACGATTCTTCTCTGGATGATGGATGCATTGGCCAGAACAGGCCTTGCCTCTGTAAGCTATATAATTATGATAGCAGGTATTGTATTTGCCACCAAAACATTTCGTGACCAGGAACAGGGAGGATTCATTACTTATAGCCGTGCTTTGGGCGTCGGAACCCTGACCTGTGTTTTTGCCGGGGTAATTACAGCATTTTTTACCTATTTGTTGTATACAGTCATTGATCCCGGACTTATTGATAAAACCTATGCTACAATGGAGCAGGCATACTATGATGCAGGCATGACCGACAGCCAGATAGAGATGGCCATGAGCATGGCAAAACGCTTTACCAATCCGGTTATGATGTCGGTTCTGGGTTTCCTTGGCAGTGCATTTATGGGTTTCATATTTTCACTGATAACATCCATTTTCCTGAAAAAAGAGGAAGATCCCTTTGAACCTGACACAGTTTAATCCCTGTTAAATGGATTTATAATGGATATTTCTGTTGTCATACCCCTTTTCAATGAAGAGGAGTCACTTTCTGAGCTTGCGGACCTGATAGAAGGGATAATGGCGAGGAATTCACTCTCTTATGAGATTATACTGGTTGATGACGGGAGCACCGACAGATCATGGGAGGTTATCGAAAGGCTTGCTGACGGCAACGGGTCAGTAAAGGCCATGCGTTTCAGACGTAATTATGGTAAATCAGCTGCATTGTACTCCGGATTCATGTTATCGGAAGGAGATGTAGTAATAACTATGGATGCTGACCTGCAGGATGATCCTGACGAGATACCCTCATTATACAGGATGATAAAGACTGAGGGCTTTGATCTTGTTTCGGGCTGGAAGAAAAAGAGATATGATCCTCTAAGCAAGAGAGTTCCCAGCCGGTTATTCAATTTTACGGCCAGGTTTGTTACAGGGATCAGGTTACATGATTTTAATTGCGGACTTAAGGCTTACAGGAAGGAGGTTGTTAAAAATATTGAGGTATACGGAGAGATGCACCGGTATATTCCTATGCTGGTCAGAGATGCCGGATATACTAATATCGGAGAAAAGGTTGTGAAACATCATAAACGCAAATACGGGGTGACAAAGTTCGGGATGGAGCGTTTCATAAAGGGCTTTCTTGACCTTCTGTCACTTTCATTTGTTGCAAGGTTCGGTAAGAGACCCATGCACCTGTTCGGCACTCTTGGCACCCTGATGTTCATTGTCGGCTTTATTGCAGCGGCTTATCTCGGGGGTTCAAAACTTTTTTATTTGAGCAAAGGAATCAGGATCGGGCTTG
The DNA here is from genome assembly GCA_007132365.1 of Bacteroidales bacterium. Lineage (GTDB taxonomy): Bacteria > Bacteroidota > Bacteroidia > Bacteroidales > PUMT01 > PXAP01. The sequence continues at coordinate 12,141 of SLOS01000374.1, forward strand.
TAACTGAAAGTCCCTATTTCTATCTTTCCCTGACAGCAATGATACTGGGTACCCAGCTTTTTCTTGCAGGATTTATAGGGGAGCTTATCACGAGGAATTCACCATTCAAGAATTCCTACGAAATAGAGAAAAAAATAAATATTTAAATCTTGAAGATACTTCTTGTCGGACCTGCATCACCTTTAAGAGGAGGTATTGCCAATTTCAATGATTCACTTTTTGCCGCATTGGATAAAAAACATGATGCCCATATCATTGGTTTCTCATTACAATATCCTTCGCTTTTTTTCCCGGGAAGAACTCAATATGAGAACATTACGTCCGGGAGCGAAATCCAATCAATAAACCTCATAAACTCCATTAATCCTTTCAGCTGGCGTTCTGCGGCAGAAAGGATAGCGAAAATGAAACCCGACTGCCTTGTTGTTCATTATTGGATGCCTTTTTTTGCTCCTGCCCTTGGTTCAATAATAAGGCAGGTTAAAAGGAAAATCAGGGTAAAAGTTATCGGTCTTTTACATAATGTTGAACCTCACGAAGGTATGCTGGCAGGCAAAAGGCTTGGCAGGTATTTCTTTGATTCATGTGACGGATTTATTGCCATGTCGTCAACGGTGCTCGCGGATCTTAAAAAGTACGGCATCAACAGGCCGGCATTACAGATTCCACATCCTGTCTATGATATTTTCGGTGAACCGGTTTCCCGTCAGTTTGCCTGTGAAAATCTCGGACTCAATTGTGATCAGAAACATCTTTTGTTTTTCGGGATCATCAGGAGATACAAAGGACTGGATCTTTTGCTTGAGGCATTTGCCAGTCCCAGGTTAAGCAACCTTAACCTGAAATTAATTGTTGCCGGAGAATTCTACGAACAGGAGGACAGGTACATTGATCTGGTTCAGAGGCTTGGTCTGAAACACAGGATCGTTTTTACCAGAGGTTTTGTGCCGAAAAATAAAGTGGCTCAATATTTTGCAGCATCTGATCTTATAGTTCTTCCTTATCTTACGGCGACTCAGAGTGGTGTAACCCAGATCGCATATCATTTCAATAAACCGATGCTGGTGACAAATGTCGGCGGACTGAAGGAAGTGGTTGCCAACGGAAAAGTTGGATATGTTTGTGAAAAAGATCCTGATGAGATCGCGGCTGCCATTGCCGACTTTTTTGAAAACAGCCGTTCATCCCTGTTTATTGAAAACATAAAAACAGAAAAGAAAAGGTTTTCATGGGATGCAATGGTAACGGGGATCGAGGTGCTATATAAGGAGATAAACATTTGACCGGCTTCAGCCTTTGCCTGTCTTGAATTTATTTCGCAATATCTCTGCTACAACCTTATCAACAGGGAAAGTCAGGTCATCACTTGTAAGCTCATTTATATCTTTCCAGCGGAAGGACTGGCTGCCATCTATCAGTTCAGGAAAATCAAAAGGCTTTCCGGCTATATTGAATGAGACGGGATCAGGCAGACTGATCCTGTAGTAAATGCTGATTAATTGATGATTGTCAAAAAACATCGCCTCCTGGTAAAAACCGGTTGTGTAAAAATGGCTTATTATATCCACCGGCTGACCAAATTCCTCAATTGCTTCCCGGCGTATACAATCTTCCGGTCCTTCCCCAAACTTCAGTCCGCCACCGGGGAACTTCGTCATTTCCATACCAAACCTGTATTCATCACTGAGCAGAACTTCTTTCCGGTCGTTGATCAGAATACCATAAACCCTTATCACAAATTTTCCGGTATTATGTCTGGCATCCATCTGCATTAATTAACCTGTTAATGTTAATATTATTTGTCCGTCATTTAGAAGTTATTTCGTGATATCCCGGTTCGATTTCTGATTACATCAAGTATTTTTATCATGTCATCAGGATGAAACCATTGTATATCCTTGTCTTTTGACAACCAGGTAAGTTGTCTTTTCGCATATCTTCTGCTGTTTCGTTTAATCAGTTCCACTGCTTTATCAAAGGTGGTATGACCATCGAGATAATCAAAGAGTTCTTTGTAACCAACAGTGTTCAATGCGTTCAGGTGCCTGAAAGGGTAAAGGCCCTCTGCCTCATTAAGCAATCCTTTCTCTATCATCGCATCCACCCGTGAATTGATGATTTCATATAATTCTTTCCTGGCCAGGTTAAGACCTGTTTTAACAATATTAAAATTTCTTTCTGTTTTTTTCCCTGTAAGAAATGATGAATAGGGCTTACCAGTCATAAGGCTTATTTCCAAAGCTTTTAAAATGCGATTTGGGTTTTTAAGATCCACAACCCTGTAATGTTCCGGATCGAGTTTTTTCAATTTGGATCTGAGCCAGATAATTCCATGTGAACGGTATTTTGCCGTCAGTTCCTCCCGGAGTTCATTATCAACTGAAGGCAGGTCATCAATACCCCGGCAGACTGCATCTATGTAAAGTCCTGACCCGCCAGCCATGAAAACAATCTTTTCGGTTTCAAATAATTTTTCCAGCAGCTCCAGGCAATCCCTTTCAAACATGCTGGCGTTATAGTAATCATGTATTGAAAGATTACCTATGAAATAGTGGTTTACTTTTTTTAGTTGATGCAGGGAAGGTACAGCAGTACCAATATTCATTTCCCTGTACATCTGGCGGGAATCGGCCGAAATTACAGGAGAGTTAAAGGTTGATGCAAGTTCTGTGCAAATCCTTGTTTTGCCGACTCCTGTCGGACCGGTAATTACGATAAGGTATGGCCGGAGTCTTTTTTGCAACTGACTGCTGAATATTAGATTTCAGATATCGGTAATGTCTTTGTCTTCAATAACTAGTTGGTCAGGAGGGTTACCCCTGCCTGCTGTGCACTCTGGATATTTTTTATTCTTTTCTTCAGGGTTTTTTGATAAAAGTTCAATATAAAAGGCGCGATCGGAAAAGAAATCAAAAACATACAGAAGGCGTTGTTTCTCCTCAGAGAGCAGTTCGCACAACTGTGTGCTATCCATTATTATTACAGGAGTGAAGGTATCATCTGTCATATCGAACAGATTTATTTCCAATCCTTTTTCCCACTTATTATTGGCAAGATAGAAAGAAGCCATCTGGTTATTGTCATATCCCAGCTCTTCCTGGATTGCATTGTGGAAATCAAAAAAGGTCTGATTGTCTTTTATTTCAAATTCCCTGAAAAATGGCTCTTTCCCCGTACCAACAAGTCTGAACTTAAAAACCATAAGCCTTTAAAGATTAAATAGAAATTCGAGAGTATCCACATTATCAGCATAATCATTCAGCGCCGGCTCCTGTGCTTTGCCAAATGGCACAATATTATCCGCCAGAGATTGCTTTCCGACCAGGCATTGCAGTTTTTCATTATCTTTTCGGGCAATTATAAGGGCAGATTCCGGACTGTCTGCTTTCTCATAATTGAGAACCGAAATAGGAGAGGATAGAGAGGAATCTTCCCTGATCACTATAAAGCCTGTATCCAGATGAGGAATTTGGTCAATAAGATGAATGGCCCTCTGATATTCATAATTGTTAGCCCATTGATTGTGGTTGATAATATGGCTGTATTTATTGAATGCTACCAGAAGAGCTTCAAAATCATAATCCGGCGGAACAAAAATTTTTGAGACACTTCTGCAACCCAGCCCGAAATACCTGAAAACATCATCTGCCAGCCCTTCCAGATCCCCGGTTGTTTCTGAACCGTCAAGTATGGCTGCTGAGTTCCGGTTTTTCCGGATGATGTTGGGATATTTTCCGAAATAGTATTCAAAATACCTGGCTGTGTTATCACTGCCGGTTGCAATGACAGCATCAAAATCTTTCAGTCTACCATCTGCAAAACTTATTTTTCCATTGAACTCACCATTGATAAATGAAATCACTTCCGCAATCATCTTCAGCATCTGGTCATCTTTAACTGAAAGCTTGGCCAGAAGATTATGACCTGAGATCAGAACGCTCATCATATCATGAAAGCCAACCATAGGGATATTGCCTGCCATGATCACTGCAATGGTTTTGGGATCTGCCGGGGATGAAGGTTCAGCGTAGCAGCTGAGCCATGATACAAGAGACTCAGCGTTTAGTGATCTGCTTGTAGTCCCCAGTGCAAGACGCATATTATCTTCAGTAAACCAGGGATTATGAATATGGCTGCTTTGAATGATTGATTCCATTGGCCGGAAGAACTGATCATTAAGCTCTTCCAGCCATGGCATCAAAGATTCTGTCTGTCCTCCTGTACTGCTGAATTGATCAAGAAATATACCAAGTTTTTCAAACGTCTTTATTTTATCTGTAAGCATCATAATAATTAGCAGTGCGAAGTCACTTCATTAACAATATGGACTAAAAATTACTGAAAATTTCTTCCCATGGAAAGAAATGCATAAAGCCTGTTCCGATCGCAAGCCCGATTATGCCGATCAGGAGGCCGGCGCCTGCCAGAATTGTCCCTATCAGTGCGCATATCCACCCGGCATTCAGGTTTTTATAGGAAGATACCGAATAGCGATCCGGGTCTTCTTTGTAAAGTTTTTTGGATTTTGACCCGAGTATCAGTGCTATTATACCCAGAACCAGGCCGATACCCCAGCAACACCAGAAAAGTATTGAAAGAATACCCAGTACCAGGACTGCGGTTGCATTGGGAACAGTTTCCCTGGCAGTTGTTTCTTTATTTTCCTTGCTTTCTTCGGAGGGTTGAATTGTTTCACTCATAATAATAAATTTAAGGGGTTAATAACTTATAAATATAATTTAAAACCATGATAAGCGCATTGCAGATAAACAAAATTTTTATATAAAGCGCGCCATGCTTTAATTTAAAAATAAGATGGATGACAAGGAGCAGGATAAGCAGTATTCCTGGCAGGAGGGCAGGGAATATTGCAATTGACTCGAGGATGTTCCCTTTAAGTAACTCAATGAATGCCCTTTGTGTGCCACATCCCGGACATTCGGCACCCAGAAATTTTACATAGAGGCATGGCTGGGTAACAGATTCAAGCCAGCCTATGAGTTTTTGAAACATTACATTAAATTTTACAACCGGAAAATTAGATAATTATGCGAGAAAAAAAAAACCGTTATCATTTTTAATCCGGCATATCTTCAACTATGAAAAAAAGAAAACAGGCCGGTTAAAATATTATTATATATTGAACAAATAAATTAATTTTGTTGTCATGACCATGGATCCGGCACGGGTTTATTTTAAAATTTGAAGTTATGGGGAGTATCATAAGGCTTGGATTATTGTTCTGGGAGAACATTCGAATCTCATTTCAGTCAATACTTTCAAGTAAGCTCCGGACAATTCTGACTGTATTCATTATTGCTTTTGGCATAATGGCGTTAGTTGGTATTCTTACCGCCATTGATGCTATAAAGGCCTCTATCAGTACCTCTTTTATGAGTATGGGAGCTAATACTTTTTTGATTGAGGGACGCAATGTGACGAGGATTGCATCAGACAGGCAACCGGTAAGGAATTATGCTTTCATCAGTTACAGGGAGGCCAATACTTTTAAGGAGAATTTTGAATTTCCTGCCAATATTTCGGTTTTTATAACAGCTTCCGGTAGTGCAGCAATAAGCCATGGTTCGAAGAAAAGCAATCCTAATGTAACTGTTGTAGGCACAGATGAGGAATATTTATTGACTGCCGGCTATGAGATAGAGAGGGGAAGAAACTTTACCCACAATGATATAGAGATGAACCGTCATCTCGCCATAATTGGCAGGGAGGTTGTCAACAATATTTTTGATGCAGGTGAGGACCCTCTTGACAAAATAATTACTGTAGGAAGCGGTAATTACAGAATTATTGGAATTCTGAAGGAAAAAGGAACCACATTCGGTGGGGGAGGTGACAATATATGCATTCTGCCGGTAACAAATGTCAGGCAATATTTTTCCCGCCCCAGGATGAATTACAGGATAAACGTTATGCCTTCGAGTCCCCACCTTCTAGAAATTGCAGTCAGTGAGGCAGAAGGGGTCTTCAGGCAGGTTCGGGGACTAAGGCCCGGTGATGAATCTGATTTCAGGATCACCAAGAGTGATAACCTTGCCAACATGGTCATAGAAAACCTTCGCTATGTTACTATAGCTGCCACACTTATTGGTATTATAACCCTTTTTGGAGCCGCGGTTGGGCTTATGAATATCATGCTTGTTTCTGTCACAGAGCGAACCAGGGAAATCGGGATCAGAAAAGCCATGGGTGCCAAGAGTTCCTATATAAAGCACCAGTTTTTGTTTGAGGCAGTTATTATCGGACAGCTTGGTGGTTTTGTAGGCATTCTTCTGGGCATATTGATTGGCAACCTGGTATCTCTTTTAACCGGGTCACCCTTTGTGGTTCCATGGATATGGATCATTTCCGGAGTCTTGCTATGCTTCATAGTAGGCCTTTCATCCGGATATTTCCCGGCTGTTAAAGCTTCAAAGCTAGACCCCATTGTTGCACTCAGATATGAATAAAACCAAAATCAGATCCTATGAAACCGGAAGTCCTGAGAATTGAAAAAGAACAGAAAACCCCTTTTATTGAACTTGATCCATTTGAGGGCGTATTGACGATTGAGGGCCGTTCAATACCTGAGGATCCTGAAGCATTTTATAATAATGTTTATACAAATATGCTTGAATATTATAAATCTCCCCGGAAACTCACCACCTTTAATTTTCAGTTTGAATATATTAACTCCGGTTCATCCAAATTCATACTGAAATTTTTTCTGCTTATAAAGCAACAATATGATGCCGGTAATGACTGTGTGGTTAACTGGCACTATGAGGAGGATGATGAGAATATCCTGGATCTGGGCCGGCATTATAAAAATACGTTTAAACTCCCGTTTAAATTTATTGAAATATACGGTTAGCCTGTCAGGTATCCTGACAGGCAACTTCGGTTACTTAGGTTTTTCAGGTTAAATGTCTCCTGACCTTTCTGAAGGACTAACAAAAAGAGGCTGTCTCCCGGAGACAGCCTCTTTTTGAATTATTCGGGGTGGTTCTGTTAAACTGAGTCCATATAAAGTGCAAGATCAACCAGTTTGCTGGCGTATGCCCACTCATTGTCATACCATGCCACTACTTTTACAAAATTATCGTTCAGGGATATTCCCGCGTTAGCATCGAATATTGATGTTCTGGCATCACCGTTGAAATCGGTTGAAACAACAGATTCTTCAGTATAACCCAGAATACCTTTCAATTCTCCCTCTGATGCCTTCTTCATAGCTGCTTTTACCTGGTCATATGACGCTGCTTTTTCAAGGCGGCAGGTAAGATCAACAACTGATACGTTTGCCGTTGGCACCCGGAATGCCATACCGGTAAGTTTTCCCTGGAGTGCCGGGATAACTTTTGTAACTGCTTTTGCTGCACCTGTTGATGATGGAATTATATTCTGGGCAGCACCGCGTCCTCCTCTCCAGTCCTTTGCCGAAACACCATCAACAGTCTGCTGTGTCGCTGTAACAGCATGTACGGTAGTCATAAGCCCTTCAACAATGCCAAAATTATCATTCAGTACCTTGGCGACCGGAGCAAGGCAGTTTGTGGTGCAAGATGCCATCGAGACAATGTTAAGGTCATTCTTGTAGGAAGTATGGTTGACTCCCAAAACGAACATCGGGGTATCATCTTTTGAAGGAGCTGATAAAACTACTTTTTTTGCACCGGCATCAATATGCTTTTGAGCAGTCTCCTTTGTAAGGAATATTCCGGTGCACTCAAGTACATATTCTACACCTATTTCATTCCATTTAAGATTAGCGGGATCTTTTTCTGAGGTTACCCTGATCTCTGCACCATTCACTACCAGCTTATCTCCTTTAGCCTCGACAGTTCCGTCAAACTTACCGTGTGTAGAGTCATATTTAAGCATATAAGCCATATAATCTGTGCCGATCAGATCATTTACACCAAGAACTTCCACATCATCCCTGTTAATAGCCGAGCGAAATGCCAGACGTCCTATTCTCCCAAATCCATTAATTCCAATTTTAATTTTTCCCATAATAAATATTATTTGTTTGATAAAATATTTTTAGGTTTCTAAAACCGCACACAAAAGTAAAAAAAAACGTCGAATACTCAAAATAACCTGCCGCTGTTTCAGGGACTGATTGTTAATTGCAGAAGAAATGTATGAGATATATTTGACAGAATATTGATTACATAAACATGCAATGCAAGTACTGAAAAATTTCCGTACAGATTGATTGGGCAGGATTATAAAAGAATGGCGTTAACTTTGCCGGTCATGTTGCTCACTTTCATGTTGCCCGTAAGCCGGACATTTTTGAACTGAGCACGAACTCAAGACACTTGCTGCAAAAAAGGCAACCGCCAGTATGAAAAAGATTTTCTTCATTTTTTTATCAAAATTTTGACTTTTTTTACAGGATAAATATAAATGATTTATTTTTAAAATAAAATACCACGGTAAAACCGCTAAAAAAATATTGCAGGTTTTTCTCAGGTTATCTGCAAAAAAATCATTTTTATTAATTAAAATCTAACTGATGAATCGTTTCTTTTGCCTTTTTTTTACAGTTAATTTTATCGCCATTTCATATGGTTCCGGACAGACTGCCCCTGTAGCGGGACTCAGGGACAACACTCCCTCAGTGTATGCCTTTACCAATGCGAGAATAGTTGTGTCTGCGGGTAATGTCATTGAAAACGGGACACTGGTAATCCGCAACGGAATGATTGAATCTGCAGGATCCCGGGTCGAACCCCCTGCTGATGCCTGGCTGACTGATATGGCAGGTAAATATATATATCCCGGGTTTATCGATTTGTGGGCTGAAATTGGGTTATCAGATCCGGATGAGGCCGGCCGCAGGGAATTAAGGTCGATGAATATACCACCGGAATATGCAGAGCTTGCTGCGCAGCTGTTTACATTCGGCGCAGATGAACCGGTCCCTGAAGGCGCCTTGCACTGGAACCCCCAGGTGCGCAGCTGGTTTGATGTTTCATCTTTTTACAGGCATGATGAAGAAAAAGTTAAAAAAATGCGTTCAGCCGGATTCGTACTGGCAAACGCAGTACCTCCTGCAGGAATCTTCAGGGGCAGGACAGCTGTTGTCTCCCTTGGTGACGGAAACAATAACAAACTCCTGGTTAAGCCAAACGTTACCCAGGCTGTGAGTTTTACAAGGTCCGGGGGCCTGGGTGGCAGATATCCCACATCCCTTATGGGAGTAATTTCCCTGATAAGGCAGACCTTTTATGACGCGGACTGGTACGGGGTTGCGCGGTCTGCCTATTTGAATGATCCTGTTGGGCGTGAGAGGCCTGAACTTAACCTTGCGCTTGAGGCATTGCTTGATGCATCAGGTGGCCGTCAACCCGTATTATTTGATGCCGGCGATGAAATAGCGTTGATGAGGGCTACAGATATTGCTTCAGAGTTTGGACTGGACCTGTGGATCAGGGGGAGCGGGCATGAATATCGCAGACTGGATTTTGTAAGGGATGCCGGTATACCCCTTGTGTTGCCACTGAACTTTCCCGTTGTGCCCGATCTGGAAACACCCGAAAGTGCAATGGATGTTTCGCTTGAAGAACTGAGACACTGGGATTTTGCTCCTGAAAATCCGGGCAGGCTGCATGATGCAGGTGTCAGGCTTGCACTTACCGCATCCGGCCCGGGAGACGGGGCCTCTTTTCTGGACAACCTCCGAATTGCTGTGGAGCGGGGTTTTGAGGAGGATGCTGCCCTTAATGCACTTACAATTAATCCTGCCGAAATGCTCGGCATGGAAAAACAATACGGATCAATTGAAAAAGGTAAAATTGCCAGTTTTATAGTTACAGACGGGCCCGTTTTTAATCCGTCAACCAGGATAGAAGAGGTGTGGGTTGACGGAGTGCAGTTTGAAATCAGCAAGCCACCGGATCCTGATGTGAGAGGCAGATGGGGCATCGAATCTGCCGGTATCGGAGAAGGTAATCTGGAGATTGGGGGGACTGAAACGCGGTTAACCGGATCAATAGAAAAGGATGAAAAGAGTGTTAACCTGCAATCCGTAAAATTTGACAGACACAGGTTAAGTATAGTCTTTCGTGGTGATTCTGTTGGTATTGAAGGGATTATTCGTTTATCAGGAACAGTTTCAAAATCTGAATTATCCGGCATCGGGGAATTACCGGATGGACGTTTCATACACTGGAAGGCTAAACGAATATCTGATCATCAGGATAAAAAAGAGAATGATGAACGTGAACGCTCCCGGATGTCTGAAGGGATAATGCTTTATCCTTCAATGGAGTATGGTTTTGAGGCCATACCTGAAATGCCGGACCATGTGATTGTCAGGAATGCCACAATATGGACCCAGGGACCAGTTGGCAGGATTGAGCAAGCAGATTTGCTTGTTAGCAGGGGGAAGATTGTTAAGGTTGGCAATGGTATTGATGCTCCTGCGGGAGCCATTATTATTGATGGTACCGGCAAGCATGTAACCCCGGGACTTGTTGATCCTCATCTTCACAGCAGTATAAGGGGAGGAGTTAATGAGGCTGGAAACAATATTACCCCGGAGACAAGGATAAAGGATGTAATTGAACCGGACAATATCTGGGTATACCGCCTTCTGGCAGGTGGAATGACAACTGCAAACCTTTTGCATGGCTCAGCCAATCCGGTTGGGGGACAGGATGCTGTGATAAAGATGAGGTGGGGGGCATTACCTGAGGAGATGATCCTGCAGGGAGCCAGGCCCGGCCTGAAACTTGCACTCGGAGAAAATGTGGTTCGCAACAGTAACCAGTATCCCAACACAAGGATGGGTGCAGAACAGATCATAAGGGATGCTTTTCAGGCAGCAAGGGATTATATGGAAGAATGGAGTAAATGGGAAAGCAGCAATACAGGTGTTCCTCCGAGGAAAGATCTTCAGCTTGAGGCTATGGCTGAAGTACTGAGGGGTGAAAGAATAATCCATGCCCATGCCTATCGCCAGGATGAGATGCAGATGCTTATCCGGCTTGCAGAGAACATGGGCTTTAAGATAGCTTCATTTGAGCATACAGTTGAGGGTTATAAAATTGCAGATATCCTGAGGGACCATGGCGCTGCCGCAATTATCTGGACCGACTGGAGCTCATTCAAGGTTGAAGCGGCCGACGGGATCCTTTACAACGCTAGGATTTTGCTTGAACAGGGAGTCCTTACCTCTCTGCATTCAGACAACACACAGCTGTCAACCCGTATGAACTGGGAGGCAGGAAAAATGGTGGCAACAGGGATAGATGAGATTGCAGCAATGGATCTTATCACGATTAATCCAGCGAGGATACTTGGTGCCGACAAACTTATAGGTTCACTTGAACCAGGGAAGCATGCTGATTTCGTTATCTGGAGCGGACACCCCTTGTCTGGCTTTACTCATGCCGAACAGACATGGGTTGACGGCAGGAAGTATTTCGACAGGGATGAGGATCTGCGCCGCCGGAATGAGGTTATAGAAGAACGTGCGGTGCTGATACAGAAGGCTGTTGCCAAAACTGCCGCATCAGGCCGGGCAGCTTCCTCTCGACCGCATATAGGGGCAGCCGGCCCCGGTCATTCATTGCAAACCAAATTTTAAATCCGGAGTGATGAGAAATAAAATAAATATACTGAAGACCCTTTTTTACCTGGCAGCTTTTGCCGGTTTAATTGATTTGCATGCACAGATGCCGGCAACTGACCAGAGTGGCCCTGTCGCGCTGAAGGGCGGTACTGTGATAACTGTAACGGGCGAGGAGATATCTGGTGGCACAGTGGTTTTTGACAAAGGCATTATTACCGCTGTTGGTGTTGATGTTTTTATTCCTGAAGGTGCAGAGATAGTTGATGTAACAGGCAAATATGTATACCCGGCTTTGATACATGCCCGCAGTTCACTTGGGTTATCAGAGATTGGACGGATAACTGTTACGGTTGACCTGAATGAACATGGTACAATTAATCCAAATGCCAGGGCCTGGGTTGCCTGGCATGCCGAAAGCGAGCATATTCCCCTGGCAAGGACACATGGTATCGCCGTAACTGTTGCCACTCCCACCGGGGGGATCATATCGGGTTTGTCGGCAGCTATGCTCACCGACGGGTGGCACTGGGAGGAAATGACCTACCGGGCTCCAACCGCCCTTGTCATTAACTGGCCGGATATGGCTAATGTAAGGGCACGGGATAATGCACTGAAGGAGCTGTCGGAAGCTTTTGACGCAGCAAGAAGGTATATGACTGCAAGGCAGGCTGATGGCCTGCGTGGGATACCTCCCCACAATACCGATGTTCGCTGGGAGGCAATGATACCTGTTCTTGAGGGGGATGTGCCTGTTCATGTCAACGCCAATGACCTCACACAAATCCAGTCCGCCATCAAATGGGCAGAAGAAGAAAATGTAAGGATGGTACTCGTGGGTGGAAGAGATGCCGGGTATCTCCTGCCGGAATTAAAGGAGAAACAAATTCCTGTTATCGTAACACCTGTGATCGGAGGGCCCTCCCGTCAATGGGAGGAATATGACAGAAGCTACAGGCTGCCCTCCATGCTCCATGAGGCAGGTATTGAATATTGTATTGCCGGTGATTATGCGGCAGCAAATGCCATCAGGCTGGCACATCACCCTGCAGCTGCCGTGGCTTTTGGACTTCCTGAAAAAGAGGCACTGAAAACCATTACACTTTACCCGGCCAGAATCCTGGGGCTTGACAAGAGAATGGGTTCGTTGGAAACAGGTAAGGATGCCTCGCTGATTGTTTCAGACGGAAACATCCTGGAACTTTCTACCCGGATTGAACAGGTCTACATCATGGGGCGCAATATCCATATGTATGATAAGCACAGGCGGTTGTACGACAGGTATATTGAAAGATACAGCCGGATGGGCCCATGATCCCTAATCAGGTAGCAAAGGATTGAACTTTTATGCCTTTTACCGGTTTGTTTAATGTAAGTCATCGAACTTAAATTTAATTTTTATGGTACTGGATGGAAAGAACGTAGTTATTACAGGTGCTACATCAGGCATAGGCACAGAGGCAGCAATTGAAATTGCCAGAATGAATCCATGCCTGGTTTTGCCGGTAAGGAATATGGGGAAGGGTGAGCAGGTTAAGAAACAGATTATTGCTGAATCGGGTAATCCTTCTGTTTACCTGATGAAGTGCGATCTGGCATCATTTGATTCGATTCGTGATTTTGCCCGGGAGTATAAAAAGCGATTCAGCGGGTTGCATTTACTAATAAACAATGCAGGGATCTGGGAATATAAAAGAGGCGAAACCGAAGATGGAATAGAAAGGACTTTCGGTGTTAATCACCTCGGACCTTTCCTGCTAACAAATCTGCTTCTGGATGAGATCAGGGGCGGAGCACCGGCACGGATAATAAATGTCTCCTCCGAAGCTCACCGGTACACCGTTATGAAATTCAATGATCCGGAAGGCAGGAAAAAGTTCAGCAGTTTTAAGGCATATGCACAATCAAAACTGGCAAACATATTGTTTACACGCCATCTTGCCCAAATGCTAATGGATGACGATGTTACCGTTAATTGTATGCATCCCGGATTTGTAGCAACACATTTGTTTGATAAAATTGCTCCTTTCCTGGTTACGGTCCTTGGATTGTTCATGAAGACTCCCCGGCAGGGAGCAGAAACAATCGTTTATCTTGCCTTATCTCCCGAAATTGACGGGAATACGGGCGGATACTATGTCAATAAGAAAATCAAAAAGCCATCCAGAACTGCACTTGACAACAAGGCTGCCAGAAAGCTCTGGGAATTGAGCTGTGATTACACAGGTGTATTTACGGCAATGCCAGATCTTTCTTATGACAGTCATAAAGTAAAACCATAGATTATTATTTGGACTGCTGCAATCAGGTTTGTTACTTTGTCTTTATTATAATTTATTCTATATGGATAAAAAAAGAGGAGATCCACGGTTATATAAGGTTATTGATGAGCTTGGTATTTCCTGTGATTATTACGAGCACCCTCCGGTACCAACGGTCGAAGAAGCTTCAAAATACTGGAAGGATATTGAATCGGCCCACTGCAAAAATCTTTTTTTTCGCAATCACAAGGGGAACCGCCATTACCTTGTAATATTCGAATATTCAATGTCACTCAATATCCGTGACCTGGAGCAGAGACTTGGGCAGGGGAAGTTATCGTTTGCATCACCACAGAGAATGATGAGGTATCTCGGACTGGAGGCGGGATCGGTGTCTCCGTTCGGGCTTATAAATGATACGGCAAAACATGTTCACCTGTTCATTGATGAGAACCTTAAAAGATATGAAAGGATAAGCTTTCATCCAAATATCAACACTGCTTCCCTGGTTATACCTTACTCAGGTTTTGAAAGATTTCTTCAGTGGACAGGCAACAGCTATGAGTATATCCGGCTTTATGACTGATTTTTAGATTACAGGACCGCATATCGGGCAAGTTTCCCCGAAAGGGCAGATAATGTATTAATGCTCCCTCATGGAAAAAAGGAGGACCAGATTGGTACCGGTTATTGGCTAAATGTATTCTGTTATTACCTCTTTCAAAAATTTTTCCTCCAGTTTCCGACCGATCCGTTTAAGTACGGTTCGCCTTATCTCCAGCTCAACGGGCAGGTTAGGATCCTGGTGGGCTATATTGATCTTTGTGCCTATAACTATCCTTATCTCATCGCTTTCAAGGAGAAGTTTAACGATCTGATCAGCTGGTCCTTTGCCTAATGCGTAATTATGGGTGTATTCATTGAGTATTTTTGATACCTTGCTGAGCGTCAGAATGCCCTCGGTTACAAGGTCAACACCTTCCATATATGACATGGGCGGAAGATCGGGATCATGAAATTCGAAAGTGTCTGTTATCTTCAGATCCAGTTCCCTTGCGACTATATCGCCTGTAGTGCCTCCGGACAAAATCTTTTTTCCCGGAAAATCATTTACAATGGATGCAAGTCTGGCATCATTTTCATCTTCAAACGGGGGCCCGCTGCAGAGAAGGAGTTTTCTGGGTTCCCTGAAGTAAAGGACGGCGCAGGAGGTGTCATCCTGGGCGTTGTAATTGTCATTCCTGAAGGCTGCGTTAAGTATTCTTGACGCAAGCTTTTGCGCTGATATGTGAGGCTGCTGATCAATGATCTCCCTTACGAAATCCTGCACATTATCCCATCCCCATCCGAAGGGATATTTTCTTGATCCCATCCCGGACTGGGTTATGCCGTCTGAACAGAATATTATCCTGTCTTCCTTGCGGGGGCGGAAGTGACAGCTTTTTATCTCTTTACCTTTGTTCTGTTCTGAACTTAAAATAAGGCAGTTCCATTCGGCCTCGAGCGGACTGCTGCCGCGCATGAGGAATGTGCCGGGGTTATCATATTCCAGTATGCTGGTTCTGGCGTTCATGTCAATATCGACGGCAGTAAATGTGGAGTAACTGATCTTGCGGACACTGCAGACAGGGAGGGTGTTCATTATTATTTCTGCAATGCGGGTTACATCCTTGTGCTCACGGGTAAAATTCAATGCCATTGATGCTGTAAGGGTTGCCAGGATATTGGCTTTCACACCATGCCCCATTCCGTCGGAAAGAACTGCCACAATTCTGTTCTCTTCCTTGATTCTGCGGGACAGGAATACATCGCCGCAGATCCTCTCTTTTCCGTGGTTTTTTTGCTGATAACCAACTTCGACATAGAAACTATTCTCCATCTTCCCCGGGTTTTTCAGGCATTTTGTAAGATTCAATGATACTGTTCAGCATAGCCTCTGTTTCCGAAGCGCCTTCCCCGAGAAGGAAACCTATCTGCTGAACCAGGCCCAGATTCTTGTCAATTACATCTGTCACTCTTTTTATTACCTCCTCTTTTCGCACCTCTGGAACGTAAAGGTCTCTTATAACGGCACCTACAACCTTGTTTTTCCGGATGGTGAATATTGAGACATTATAGAGGATTTCATTAAAATGTACATCGCGGTTAATAATATTATCGTCATGGCTGAGAACGTATGAAAACAGATTATGGAAGTTGTAGGGCAGCAGTGTTTTAAGGTCGGCACCCTCCAGCCCGGGAATAACATCCTCTATCATTTTCACCTCTTCGTCCAGAATATTGATAAAGCTTTTATTAGCCTGAATTACCTTAAGGTCACTATCCACCAGCACCACGCTGGAGGGGAGCTTCTCAAGCATCGTGCGGGTTGTTTCAAAGGATTCTCTTGCAAGTTGCTGGTCACGCCTTGCATTTTTCTCCGACTTTTTAAGTGCTGCCTGTGTCTCGGCCAGTTTCTGGTTTGTCTCCCTGAGTGTTTTTATATAGTCATGACGGTTTTTAAGTGTGAAGGTAAGGCACATCTCTGTCTTGGCGAGTCCCCGCGCCACTGCAACGGCAAAATCCCGGCAGGAAGGGTATCCGCAGGATGCGCAACCTATTTCGTCAACATTATGTTCTTTCCCGATCATCTGCAGTATTTCCTGTATCTTCTCCTCATCGGGGTATGGAAGGCGCTGGTCATCTTTTCTGAATTTTCTTGAGAGGTCAAGGGTGCTGAATTCATCCATCTCTTTCTCCCATGCCCTGAGGTTGAAATCCGCCAGCCTTTTTTTTGCATAAGCTATAACCAGGGCGTGACGAAGATATTTTTCCCCGCCCCTTGAAGTCCCCGGGCCCATTATACATCCTTCATTATAGAAAAGATTGAAATGCTTTTTTATTGAGTCTATATTTTTTTCAAACTGCCTGACAGCTTCCAGCATATTATTCCTGCCCTCTGCAGTGATAACCCTACCTGTAAGGAGGTGCTGGTCAATATCCGAAGCTTCCAGTATCCCCGTGCTTACAGGGTAAAGGGAGCCCTTATATCCTATTGGAGGATCAAAATCGGAAAACTCTACTTTCTTTTCAGTTATGTTGTATTCTGTAAAAAGCTCCCTCAGCTCTGTGAATGTCAGTACCGAGTCAACTCTGCCATCATCCCTCTGTTTTTTGCCCTCTTTTTTGGTTTCAATGCAGGGGCCGATATAAACGACCTTTACATCTTTACCGTATTTTTTTCTTACCACTTTTGCTGTTGCTGTCATTGGAGAAACTACAGGGGCAAGATTATCAGTAAGCTCGGGATGAAATTTTTCAATAAAAGAAACGACCGAGGGACAATTTGCAGTGATATAATATTTCCCTTTGAAATCTGCAAACAGGTCCTTGTATTTACGGGCCACAAGGTCAACTCCGAAGGATGCTTCAAGGACATATTCGAAACCGAGTGCCCTTATCATTTCCACAAACTTCCTGTAGTCGGTAATGTCATGAAACTCTCCTGAAATACTTGGTCCGCAAACTGCAGCAACTTTATATTCCGACCTCAGCAGCTCTTTGGTCTCCTCTTTTGAATCCTGATAGCTGATGGCACCGGGAGAGCAGACTTTCAAACAGTGACCGCAACCTATACATGCATTATGCATCACTTCCGGATAGTCCATATGTGCCTCTACCTTAATTGCATTTACCGGGCAGATCCTTACACAGGAATAGGAAAGGTTGCATTTGTTGTTGTCTATGTTTATAAGGGCCATTTTTTTATGTTATGTTCAAGGTTCGGTTAAGTAAATCCACTATATCTTCCGGTTTAACTCCCTCGTATATTTTATCTCCTATTTTCAGTATGGGGCCTTTATCACATTTGTCAAAACAACGACTCCCGTGAAAGAAAAACCTTTCCTCAAGGTGGTTGTCTTTTAGAAATTTTTCGATGATTCCCATGCATAGCCTGTTGCCTCTTGAGAAGCATGAGCTGCCGAGGCAGATTACTATTTCCTGTTTATCATCCATAATACCGCATCTCTTTTTCTGTGTTTAAATCAACAAAAGCCTGATATTAAAGCAAAAATAGTATTTTTTTTATTCAAAAACATGCCTTTAAACATTGTTAATTTTGTAACAATGTTTGTGGAGTAACAATAATTTTTTGTAAAATTGTGTTTTATAGTTCACCGGTGATTTAATAACCTGGTTCAACAAAAATAATTATGGATGATCAAACTTCTGTAATACTCTCCAGGTATCCCAGGGGGCATCGTGATTGCCTCATTCCCATATTGCAGGACATTCAGGAAGAGTACGGTTATCTATCCGAGTCCTCCGTCATTGAAGTCGCCCGGTACCTTGGTTTGCCATCAAGTAAGATATTCGGACTGGCAACTTTCTATAATCAGTTTCGTTTTGAGCCCAGGGGGCGTTTTCATATCCGTCTTTGTCACGGAACATCTTGCCATGTAACTGCTGCATCAGAGATCATTAAGGAACTTGGAAAAAAACTCAGGATAGGTCCCGGGGAGATTTCAAGGGATGGAATGTTCAGCCTGGAGCTTGTTGCATGCATGGGAGCATGCCATTTGGCCCCCCTTATGCAGGTTAACGATAATTACCACACCAGACTTGATCCCGCCGGTATCAGGGATATAATAGATTCATATATAGAAGGGGAGGAATAATTATGTCTTTAAACACTCATATACCTGTTGATAAGGAGTACCTTGTAAACAATGTCCTTTTGAATGAATCTGCAGATCTTCCGGCCGATGTTGAAAAACTGCTTAAGCTTGTACGCCGGGAAAAAGTGAAATATCCGGTTATTTTTGTCGGAACCGGAAGTTGCGGACTCATTTCCGGTGCAGGAGAGACTCTTATTGAAATAAACAAGTATTTGTCTGACAGGGATTTAAGAGCCGATGTGGTCGAGACCGGATGTACCGGTTATTGCTCTATGGAGCCGGTGATTGAAGTCCAGTTACCCGGTAAAACCAGGGTCTCATTTAAAAATGTCACCTCAGAAAAACTTCCTTTTGTTCTTGACGGCATGTTTAACAGTATGGTTCCCGTGGAGCATGTGCTGGGACAGTATAAAAGTCCCTCGCTTGAATTGTGGAAGGATGTTCCCTTTATAGGTGAGCTTTCTTTTTTCTCAATGCAATACAGGAACCTGATGAAAAACTGGGGCCGTATCAATCCCCTCTCCATAGAAGAATACATAGCAACAGGCGGATACAGGTCTTACATAAAAACTATAAGGAATTATACACATGAGGAGGTTTGCGATATAGTTGAGAAAAGCGGTCTTCAGGGCAGGGGTGGAGGAGGCTTCCTTACGGGGAAGAAATGGAAGGTTGCCCATACCGTTATGGCTGACCAGCGCTACCTGCTTTGCAATGCTGATGAGAGTGATCCCGGAGGTTTTGCCAACAGGGCGATGATTGAGAGTGATCCGCATCGTCTCCTGGAGGGTGTGATCATTGCGGCATATGCAATAGGGACTTCAAAGGCATATATATACATACGCAACGATTACAGGAACGCAATAGAAAGACTGGAAAAAGCAGTTGACAGGGCCAGGGATTACGGTCTTCTGGGGCACGACGTATACGGCAGCGGGTTTAACATTGACGTAATTATCAGAAAAGGCCCCGGTGCGTTTGTCTGCGGAGAAGAGACGGCCATGATAAGCAGTATTGAGGGCAAACGCGGCATGCCAAGGCCCAAACCACCCTATCCGGCCGTTTCCGGGCTGTTTGGCAAGCCTACGGTTGTAAATAATGTAGAGACCCTGTCAAATATTCCTGCAATCTTTGAAAACGGCCCGGACTGGTTCATGTCCCTGGGCAATGAGACATCTCCCGGTACCAAGATGCTTGTTTTATCAGGAAAGGTAAATAACCAGGGAATAATTGAGGTACCTATGGGTACCAGTGTAAAAGATCTGATTTTTGGAGCGGGAGGAGGAATTCCCGGAAAAAAAAGTTTCAGGGCCGTCCAGATAGGAGGTCCTTCCGGCGGATTCATTACAGCCGATAACATTGATATTCCCTATGACTTTGATTCCCTTGCATCAGAAGGTGTCTATATGGGCTCGGGTGTCATGGTAGTACTTGACCAGGATTGCTGCATAATAGATACAGTAAAATATTTTATGGATTTTATTCAGAAGGAGAGCTGCGGCAAATGCATCCCCTGCCGGGAAGGTACACGCCGCATGCTGGAAGTTTATGAAAATATTACAAAACGGCCGGTAGATGAAAACGGCCATACCACGCTTGAACGGTTCAAGGGGGTGATGCAGCTTGAAAGTCTTGCCAGTGTGATAAAAGATACCTCTTTATGCGGACTCGGACAGAAAGCTCCCAATCCCGTTATAAGTTCACTGAAATATTTTCGCAGTGAATATGAGGAGCATATATTTGACAGGAAATGCAGTGCTGGTGTATGCAAGGAGCTGAGGTTATTTTATATTGACGTGGAAAAGTGTACCGGTTGTACGGCCTGTGCACCAAAATGCCCCGAGTCAGCAATAATAGGTACAAAGCATCACCCGTTTTTTATTGTTGAAGAGAAATGTACGGGTTGTGGTATATGTTATGATGTTTGTAAATTCAGTGCCATCCTGGTAAAATAGTTCTGGTAGCTTTAAATAACCGAAAAGATGATAGTAAGGATAGAGGTTAACAATAAAATCATTAAAGCGCGAAAGGGAGAGACCATAATGTCCGCCCTCAGGTCAGCCGGTATAATGATCCCCTCCATATGCTCAATGAAGGATTTCACTCCTACCGGAGCCTGCAGGATGTGTGTGGTCGAAGTGGAAGGCAGGCAGGGGCTGGTACCTTCATGTTCACAGCCTGTCAGTGAATGGATGAAGATAAAAACCCATTCTCCCAGGGTAGTGAAATCGAGAAAAACAATAGTAGAACTGCTTTTATCCAATCATCCCGATGATTGCCTTTACTGTGAACGCAATGGCAACTGTGAACTGCAGACACTTGCCGAAGAGCTGAATGTGAGGGAGCGGCGCATCATGGGTAAAAAAAACAAATACAAACTTGACCACTCCAGTCCCTCGATTGTCCGCGATCCCGCCAAATGCATACTTTGCGGACGGTGCGTGCGTGTATGTGAAGAGAGGCTGTCGGTATTTGCAATTGATTTTGTCAACCGGGGAAACAGGACAATAATAGGAACAGCATTTAACAAGGATCTTAACTTTTCAAGTTGTATCAATTGCGGACAATGCATAATGGTTTGTCCCACCGGAGCCTTATTTGAGAAAGACAGTCTCCCCGAGATCGAAGATGCACTCAATAATCCTGAAAAAACTGTAGTTGTTCAATACGCACCTTCAGTAGGTGTTACCCTGGCTGAGGAGTTTGGAATCAAGCCCGGGAAGGATATCGGCGGACTGGTAATTGCGGCCCTCAGGAAGATAGGGTTTGACCGGATATTTGATACCTCCTTTGCTGCCGATATAGCCGTTGTTGAGATGGCACATGAACTGCTGTCCTTGAAGGGCAAAAAAGACAGAATGCCGCTTATTTCAGGCAGCTGTCCCGCCTGGGTGAAGTTTGCAGAACAGTGGTATCCCGATCTTTTGCCGGCTGTGTCATCATGCAAATCACCGCAGCAGATGCTGGGAGCAATTCTAAAATCCGGGTATCCCGGGATATCCGGTACAGATGCCGGCAGTATCTTTTCCGTGGCAGTGGCACCCTGCACCGCAAAAAAGTTTGAGGCACAGAGAGAAGAGATGACCAAAAAGGGACTATCTGATATAGATGCCGTACTTACCACCAGGGAGCTGGCCAAGCTTATAAAACTTTACGGTATTGATATGAGCCAGATCGAACCTGAAGTTGCTGATGAGCCATACGGAATGCGTAGTTCGGCCGGCAAATTGTTTGGTGCATCGGGCGGAATGGCTGAAGCCATTATTCGCTCCCTGCCATATGCTGCCGGAGCAAAAGAGCCTTCCCGGATAAAATATCAGGAGCTAAGGGGAGGCAGGGGAAGAAAAGAGGCGGAGATAAGGATTGGTAAAACCACATACCGGTTTGCTGTTGCAGGTGGTATGTCAAATGCGGTTAATCTTATTGAGGATATCCGGGCAGGAAACTGTGAATACGATTTCGTAGAGATAATGGCCTGCGCCGGCGGATGTGTCAATGGTGGCGGCCAGCCTATAGGTGCTGATGATAATGCAATAAGGGCAAGGATGAAGGCTCTCCATGGTATTGATGAAAAGGAAACAATAAGGGTTGCCCATAAAAATCCCAGGATCAGTGAGTTATATGATAATTTTCTTGGCAGTCCCCTAAGCGGAAAATGCAAATCACTGTTACATACCAGTTATTCGGAAAGAAAAGTTTTATTATAATGTGTGCTTCTTACAATGTTATAGACATTTCAGGAACTGACTATGAATAATGCAGATGATCACAAAAAGCTTCTGATAACACTCAAGGACAGGTGCCGTGTTTGCTATACATGTGTCAGGGAATGTCCCGCCA
>SLOS01000090.1 GCA_007132365.1 Bacteroidales bacterium
TCGTTGCATGGAACCTTCTTACCCGGGGGTATATGGTCCCACCCGTTTGGTCTGTGGTAAACGGAGTGAAGAAGGAGACCCTGATGCTCACTTTCCACGCTCAGATAAGGCTCCTCAAGCAAGGTTTTGCTAACAGTGAGCCCTGCCTGCCAGTAGCGTCCGCCGTCTTCGTCCTGACCGCGCCTGGCAAGGTACCGGCCAAGCCGTAACAATCCCTGGGCCCCTATAGCCGCCGCAGAACTGTCCACCGGTTCATGATCGTTGTATGGATCAGCATCCTTTCCGGTGTAATCGCCCAGATTCTGAAGTTTGGGCGCTCCGGTATCCCAGTAAGGTATTCCGTCGCGTGATGTATTCTCGATATAGAAATCACATGTGGCCCTGGCAGCCTTTAACATTAAAGATTCAAGGTACTCCCTTCCCCCGGTACTTTCAAGCTCCTTATCACCGGTCACTTCAAGAAACTCAAGCTGCTCTGCAAAACCGCACATTGCCCATGCCAGTCCGCGTGTCCATGTTGTAAAAGGCGAAAAACCCTGCTGGGTTCCGGGACAACGAAACTGCCCGTCATTGGTATTGAATATTGCTTCATGCACTGTCCTTCCCCTTATATCATATGCATCCCTGCCCTCTCCGTAAAAGACACTGTAACTGGCGGTAGCATCAATATGCTGAAGCATTCTTTCCAGCAGAGATACCGGCTCATCATGTTCAGAATAAAGAATATGCCCAAGCTGGTGACTTATTGCAAGAGCACGCATTGACCTTATGGTGTCAATAAAAAGTGAATGAGGTCCGTTAAAGGAATATACAAATCCACGCCCACAGGCTGTCCTTGTCCATCTCATTGCCTGAATCGCCCCCGTGCACTTCAGTGCCAGGTCATAAAAAGAACGTTCCCACTCACATGATTCAATCCTGCCCTCCATATAAAGTCTTTTGAGGGCACCATAGGTGCTTACGTTATTAAACCCGTGATCATGAACTCCCATATGAGTTATATGTGGTGCCATCAGCTTAAGGGTGGATTCCCTGCCCATTTCAAGAAACTGTTGGTCGCCGGTGGCATCAAACTGGATTATCTCACCGCCAAATTGAAATCCCTGGGTCCACTCAGTCCATCCCCTGGTGGTGTATTTACCGTCACGGGTAAATACGGGAGATCCCTGTTTAACATCATATTCCCTGCGTATCTGTAATATTTTCTGCCCGGATAGTTCCCACAGGTGCTCAAGTGCTTTTTTCAGGTCGCCGGGTCTGAGATCATTTTGTATTTGCATTTCATTTAAGTTCAGGTACATCTGTCCATATTCTGTTTTCCCATGCTTCCAGAGCCAGTTCTGCAAGCTGAACTCCTTTGGCTCCCTCGAGCAGGTCCCAGGGGAACGGATCGTCCTTTACAATATGTCTGAGGAAAAGCTCCCACTGAATTTTAAAGGCATTGTCGTGAATCTCATGTGAAGGCATTTTTATCCAGTCATCATGAAATTTCAACGGATTATCAATATCAGGGTTCCATACTGGCCTGGGCGTTGCGGAATAAGGTTGTATCCAAACCTCCCGCAGACCGGCTACTGCTGAACCTTTTGTCCCGTCAACCTGCATGACAAAAAGGTCATCACGTTTAACACGGGTGGCCCATGAGGAATTAATCTGCACCACGATACCGTTCTCAAGTTCAAAAATGGCATAAGCGGCGTCGTCGGCTGTTGCCTTATAGGGTACTCCTGCTGGTTCAAATCTGTTATCAATGTGAGTGGCTCCAAGACAGGTAAATGATTTAACCGGACCAAACAGGTTATCCAGCACATAACGCCAATGACAGAACATGTCAAGAATAATTCCGCCCCCCTCCTCTTTCCTGTAGTTCCATGAGGGACGCTGGGGGGGTACGGTATCACCCTCAAAGACCCAGTAACCGAAATCGGCCTTAACCGAAAGTATTTTCCCGAAAAAACCCTGATCAATCAATCTGCGCAACTTCACCAGTCCGGGTAACCAAAGCTTGTCCTGAACCACTCCGTGTTTTATGCCTGCCTCCTGTGCAAGCCGGTACAACTCTGTTGAATCTGACGCATTCAGTGCTACCGGTTTTTCACAATAAATATGCTTGCCGGAGTTTATTGCCTTTTTAAGGCTTTCATACCTCAGCTCGGTAGTCTGGGCATCAAAATATACGGGATAATCACTGCTCTTTAGCACAGAATCAAGATCGGTGGTCCATTCACTTACACCTGACTCCTCACTAAGCTGCTTGAGCCTTCCGGAATTTCGGCCGACAAGAACGGGGCGCGGCATTACTGTTTCATCATCACTTAGCCTCAGACCTCCCAGTTTTATTAAAGGAAGGATGGAACGCAACAGATGCTGGTTTTTACCCATCCTCCCGGTAACACCATTCATGATTATACCAATAGAATAGGTTTTGGTTTCTTTGCTCATAATTATCGGGTTTTGAGATTTCTCCCGATAATAAGCCGGGAGAATACATATTTTAATGATTTTACGTGTGCTCCAGGTAAGCCCGGATTATTTTATTTAAATACTCTTCCTGATCAGTTTTCCAGTATATCTCAGAAAAAATCTCGACCTCGTTAAAACCTTCAAAACCGGCCTGCTCCATCCATCCCCTTATCTGCCGTAAATCAATGCATCCCTCTCCCATTATGCCCCTGTCAAACAGAATATCCACGGTTGGCACTTTCCAGTCGCATATATGAAAGGCAAACAGATTATTGTTATCTCCGCACCTGGCTATTTCCCCCTGAAGATCCTCATCCCACCATACATGATAGACATCAACGGCAACACCAAGCCAGGGTGAATCAAAATACCCGGTCATGTCATTTGCCTGTTTCATGGTATTTATGGCCGACCGGGTATCGGCATATACAGGGTGAAGGGGTTCTATGGCAAGCTTTACCCCGAGCTTCCCGGCACTGGGCAGGATCGCCTCTATTCCTGCCCTGATCTGTTCCCTGGAGGTTTGCGGGGACTGAAGGGGGTCGGCACCACAAACCAGCACAAGCATTGGTGCTTCCAGTTCCGAAGCCTCTTCCAGGGCCTTGAGGTTATCGGCAATGGCCAGTTTTCTTTTACCTGTATCAACCGAAGGGAAAAAACCGCCCCTGCAAAGAGAAACAGCCTCCAGGCCTGATCTCCTGATTATTTTGCCTGCCAGTCGCGGTCCATGTGTTCCGATTGCATCCCTCCA
>SLOS01000166.1 GCA_007132365.1 Bacteroidales bacterium
ACCGCTTGACAACAGGCTTTTCAGGCTTGGTGCGGCACTTGGCATTTTCAACCGCGGATTGACCGGATGGATGCGGTTCCGTTCGGAAATAGCCTTCTGGCAGATGGGCCCTGCCAGCTTTTTGCACCATCCCGGAGAACTTTACCCAGAAATTGCCGATGGAGGAATTGAAGCCCCTGTGGGACAAGACTTTGACATCGGACCGCAGGAAATTCCACCGCTAAGGCAGGAAATGCCGGGAAAATACAAATTCATAACAGGGCTTTCTAACGATATGATAGGGTACATAATTCCCAAGAGCCAGTGGGATGTTAAACCTCCCCACACATACGGCCGTGAGAGACGCCCTTACGGGGAAATCAATTCACTAGGACCTGAAACCGCTCCCATACTGCACACGGCAATTATGGAGCTTATTGAAAACGGGCGTTAACCCATTACCGGTCAGGTTCTCCAGGTAAACTTTGCTCCGGAATCTGCCTTTTAGCCACTTTAACGGCCAAATCAGATCAGTTTCGTTGTGCCTCCCTTATCCAGTTTTATATCCATTAACGGGTGGTTGGTCTGCCATGATCCGCCTGTAAAATCCGGCACATCAACCGGCATCGAACGATTTGCAACAGACCATTCACTAAGGGGAATTATTGAACTCCATAAGGCTGCATCATAAACTGTCATATCAAGCGGCAATCCGTTACGAAGGCAATCAACCAGGCGCCAGTCCATGATTGTATCCATACCCCCGTGGCCTCCTATCTGGCGGGCCATTTCTCCCACCCTCCTGGTTATCTCAGGGGTGTACTTCTCCTCAAGCTCCCTGAACTCTTCATCCGTCACCCAGTCCCTGTGACCTGTGGCAATTCTTGCCGGGGCAGGATATTTTCTGGCTATTCCACTGGTTCCGCTGATCAGATGTATTCTTGTATAGGGGCGCATTGAAGAGACATCATGCTGGAGCATTATAGTCCTGCCTTTACCGGTACGGATTATAGAGGTGTTAATATTGCCCCGGTAGTCCAACCCGACATACTGATGCCAGAAATCATCCTCACTGGCAAGTTCAACAGCTCTTTTGCCCATAATAAAATCATTGCTGGAAACTGACACCATGTAATCCATCCGATCGCCATAATTAATATCCATAATCTGTGCAATTGATCCAAGACCATGCATGGGATATAAATTGCCGTTCCTTGAGGAATTCTCTTCCAGCCTCCACATATTGGAATAGGCAGTTTTTGAAAAACTCCTCTCAATTGCATAATGAATGTAAGCACCCTCACCGTGCACCAGCTCTCCAAAGAAGCCCTGCCTTGCCATGTTAAGGGTCATCATTTCAAAAAAATCGTAGCATACATTCTCCAGCATTATGCAGTGCTTTCTCGTTCTTTCTGATGTTTCAACCAGTCGCCAGCAATCATCCATGGTCTGCGCAGCAGGGATTTCGGTAGCGGCATGCTTGTCATTTTCCATGGCATAAATCGACTGGGGAGCATGCAGATGCCAGGGGGTACAAATATAAACCAGGTCCACATCATCCCTTTCACAGAGCTTTTTCCATTCATCCTCACCTCCCGAATAAACAGCAGGTTCATGCCCGTATTCCCTGACGAACTCTCTACCCCGGGCGGCCCTCGCAGGATCAAGATCTGCAAGTGCGGTTATTTCAACTCCCTCTATCCTGACATGGCGCCTGAGGGCGCCTGATCCACGGTTCCCTATACCGATAATACCAATGCGCACAGTCTCAAGTTTAGGCGCAGCATAACCCGACATGTTGAAAGTCTGGTGGTGGGAAAGTAAAAAAGGTGGTTCAACTGTTGCCCGTTCAGTGCATCCTGCCAGCCGGCTGCCGGCAATACCAGCACCTGCAAGGCCTGCAATTTTAATAAAATCTCTGCGGTTGGTTTTCATTTGATCTGCGATTTAGTTATTGAAATACCTACTTCATAGTTAATGTCATTTGACATTACATGATGTTATAAAAAATTGTGGTGCAGTTAACCCGACGCAACACTATTGTGTTAACCCGGAACAGGTCACTTATCACCGGAAAATGCATCATCAAATGCCAAATCGGAGGGTTTGAAATCAACAGCCTTCACAAATTCACATGACTCCTCAGCACCATGCTCCCTGTCCATGCCGCTGTCTTCCCATTCAACCGAAAGCGGCCCGTTGTAACCGATATCGTTGAGCGCGCGAATAATGTTTTCAAAATCTATCCTTCCACGGCCTATGCTGCGGAAATTCCAGTACCGGCGGTTATCGCCAAACTCAGTGTGGCCTCCAAAAACCCCGATATCCACAGGCACGTCGCTCCAGTGAACATCCTTCATGTGAACATGAAATATCCTGTCGGCAAATTCATAGATAAATTTCACGTAATCCACCCCCTGGTAACCCATGTGACTGGGGTCGTAGTTAAACCCAAATGCAGGATGATAGTCCACCGCTTCAAGCGCCCTTCTTGTGGAAGCCAGGTCAAAAGCAATCTCAGTAGGATGAACCTCAAGACAAAACCTTAAACCCAACTTTTTGTACTCATCAAATATAGGTCCCCATCTGCGGGCAAAATCCTTGAATCCCGCATCTATCATATCTTTAGGCACTGGAGGGAAAGAATAATTAAGATGCCATATTGAACTGCCGGTAAAACCAGCAACATTCTCTACTCCAAGCATCTTAGCAACTTCTCCTGTCTTAATCATCTCTTTGGCAGCCCTTTGTCTTATACCTTCAGGATCACCGTCACCCCAGATATAGGAAGGAAGTACCGCTTTATGCCGCTGGTCGGGAATATCACATACCGCCTGTCCGACAAGGTGTGCAGAGATTGTAAATAACTGCAGGTCATACTTTTTCAGAAGCTCTAAGCGTTGATCACAGTATGCCTGGTCGGCCTTGTCGATCTCCATATGATCGCCCCAGCATCCCAGTTCAATACCATCGTAACCAAATTCCCTGGTCTTCTGGCACATAGTTTCAATAGGTAAATCGGCCCATTGTCCGCTGAATAATGTTACTGGTCTCGCCATAGCACTAAAATATTTAAAGGGTTAATGAAATGAATATGATATGAAACAGCCCTCAATAAGCTGCGGTATATATGCTCGCGAGATTCAAATTTAAGCTTTATTCTCCATATACCATAGAATTATTAATAATTTCAATCCTGAAATGAAGAGAACAAAATATAAGTTTTTAAATTTGTCACTATAGAGGGGTTATTCTTTTAAACCATGATACTCCGTCATTTTATTGAATCTCTGCCATGGCAAAGAATATTCAGGAAGATAAACAGCAGGAAAATAATACAGGACCCCTTTTTGCCCTTGTTACCGGTGCCAGCAGGGGACTGGGTAAGGCATTTGCCACCGAGCTGGCCAAACAAAACATTAACCTCCTTCTTGTCGCCCTTCCCGGTGATGGCTTACCTGAATTGTGTGGATCACTGAAAAAAGAATACAATATAAAATGTGACTATTTCGAAACCGACCTGACTGAAAAAAACAGTATTGCCGATCTTATTAAATGGGCCCTTTCCGGCTTCAGGATCAATATCCTCATCAACAATGCCGGTATGGGAGGCTCCAGGGAGTTTGTGACTGCTGAAACGGAATACCTGGAAAATATGATCGCATTGAATATAAGAGCCCTGACTCTTATAACACACCAGTTGCTGCCTGAACTCAAATCACACAAAAAAGCATGGATACTTAACGTTTCCAGCATAGCTTCCTTCAGCCCCATAGGCTATAAAACCATTTATTCCGCCTCAAAGGTCTTTGTACAATATTTGACCAGGGGGCTTTACCAGGAGTTAAAGGATACAGGTGTTTTTGCAAGTGTTGTTCATCCGGGCCCCATGGCAACAAATTACCAGGTTGCAGAAAGAATAGACTGCCATGGTGTTTTCGGTAAATTGGGCCTTCTCAGTCCTGAATATGTAGCACACAGATCGATAAAGCTTTTATTTAAAAACAAATCGCTTATTATACCCGGATGGTTTAATCACATGTGCTGGTTTGTAATGAAAACAGTACCGATAAGGATCCGGCTGCCGATTATATCCAGAAGGTTTAAAAAAGAGTTGACTGACACAAAACAATAATCCGGTAATGACCAGGGTGCTTGTTACAGGTGCAAACGGCTTTCTGGCCGGCAATGCCATTACTGAGCTTCTGAGGCGGGGTTATCAGGTCAGGGGGATGGTAAGAAAAACATCCCGGCAGATGATCCGTCATTCAAATCTTGAAAATTTTTACGGTAATATCACCGAAGAAAAAGATGTCACAGAAGCAGCAAAGGGCTGTGAAATTATCATTCATATAGCGGCAATTACAGATCAATCCATCGCAGATTACCGGGTATATGAAAGAGTAAACATAGGCGGAACCAGGAACATCATAAAAGCGTCACTTGAGAATAAAGTCAGGAAAGTTGTTTATGTAAGTACGGCAAACGTATTCGGTTATGGTACCAAAGCAATACCGGGAGATGAAACCCGCCCCATGAAACCCCCTTTTACAGGGTCAGGATATGCAGTCAGCAAAGCCGAAGCAGAGCAACTGATAATAAAAAAACTACGCGGATCAGGCGCCGAGATAACAGCAGTCAACCCGACCTTTATGATTGGGCCAAATGATCATAAGATAAGTTCCAACCGGATAATACTCAGGGCTGCCGGAAAAAGGATCCTGTTCATACCTCCGGGAGGGAAAAACTTCATACATGTAAGGGATGCCGCAGTGGGTATATGCAATGCAATTGAACATGGAAAGGATGGAGAAAGCTATATCCTGGCAAATGAAAACCTTACCTACAGGGAATTTTATTCAAAATTGTCGGGGGTCATAAAACAAAAGCCCATTGTCATAACGATTCCGAAATACCTGCTTCTTCTGGCAGGATTAGCCGGTGAAATAGCAAGGTATGCAGGAATAAATACCGAATTATGTATGACAAACATGAAGATCCTCTGTATTGGAAATTACTACTGTGCCGGTAAGGCACTGAAATTTCTGAATCTCCCGCAAACACCTGCAGAAAAAGCTATTGAAGAGGCAATTTCATGGTTCAGGAATAACCTTCCGTTCCAACCTTTTTTTGATTAATTACGTTATATAGATGAGTCCAGTCTAAAAAGCTACTTTATGAAACGTTTATTACAATATATTCCAGGCATCTTACTGCCGCTTTTGATCTTTATGATCCTGCTGTCATCATGCAGGAAAGATGAACTTACCCTTCCCACAAAGGTTTTTTTTGAATTCGAACTTATAACTTACGAGGAAGGAAACAACCAGAAAAACAGGATGCCGCCCGAAGAACTACCGTTTGGTCCGCCATTTAACAGGATGAGCATCGACCGGGGCACTCTTGTAATTGAATCAATTGCCTTTGACGGCCGAAGGGATGAAGGCCGTGATGTTTATTTTAGCTCTGATCTTGGAAAACCCGTTATAGTGGACCTTGAAAGCGGAAAAACCAATCAGGAGATCAGTTTTGATATTCCACAGGGCGTTTACAACCGGGTGGAACTGTTCCTTGATTTGGGAAGTGAGGATAATGTATCACTGGTACTTGAAGGAAGTATCAGAAACAGGCAATCTGTTGAGATACCTCTCAGGTTTGAATACCGTTTCCGGGAGTGGATAAGGATAATGGCAGAATCCGGCAGCCAGGCCGATAAAATTGTACTCAGAAAGGATACCCCCTCCAGGGTAAGAATTGTGATAGATGCACCGGCAGTTTTTCAGTTTGCAAACCTGGGGAGGCTTCAAACTGCAACTATAGCAATCAGAGATAGCGATGGTGAGGAATTATTAATTATTTCAGATTCGATCAACACCGATATTTTCAATTCAATGGTAACCAGGCTTGAAAAATCCTTCAAAGTAATTTTTGATTGAATCATATTAAATGACTACAGGAGGTCTTAACGAAGAGGTTATACTTTCAGGTTGCAGGAATAACGACAGACGGTCGCAGGAGTTGCTATACAGGCATTTTGCAAAAAAGATGTATGCAATCTGCCTGAGTTATGCCGGAGAAAGACCTATGGCACAGGACATTCTGCAGGAATCCTTCATAAAAGTATTTAAAAATATAAAACAATATAAAAACGATGGTTCCCTTGAGGGCTGGATAAGAAAAATAGTGTCAAATACAGCAATTGATCATATCCGCAGAAGAAAAAGGACAGATGAATATAATGAAGTGGATCAGAATGATCCCGGAACGCATACCAGTAATGCTGCCATGAATATAATCGGCTTTAATGAGTTAATGGAACAGGTCGGGCGTCTGCCGGAGGGTGCAAGGCTGATTTTTAACCTGCATGCCCTTGATGGATTCACTCACAAGGAGATAGCACAAAAGCTTGAGATAACAGAAGGCACATCCAAATCTCAGTTCAACAGGGCAAGAAAATTGCTGATAAATTTTATCGGAAACATGAACTTATGAAATATGGATTTTTTAAAGTGGTATAAAAAAACAGTCGAATCAGCCGGTCCCGAGCCTCCTGCCGAAATATGGGAGGAGATCCGGAATGAGCTTGATGTGGATGCTGTCTGGTATAAGATTGAGAAAGACCTTCCGGCAGGCAGAAGGAAAAGAATACTGTTCCTGATGGCTGCAGCCGCATCAATTTTACTGATCATTGGTGTGGGTACATTCCTGTATCTTAGTTCCGGAGTTCAGGGTTCAGGCATACCTGTGTCACATATTCGGCATCATCAGGATCAAATTGGGTCTGCAGGGAGTGAACCATCATTTCAAACCCGCCTTGCAGTGGCTCTTGAATTTCCGGACACACGCCAGATTCCTTATGCTCAAGATGGATCGATCATCCAGGATGCAGACCGGAGGATTTATTCCGGTGAGAGCCTGTACCCCTTGCAGCGCCTCGAATACACATCTGATTTATTGGAATATGACCTTAAATTGCATACCGGCCGGTTTTCTCCTGCCGGGGAAGAAACCAGATCACGCCGGTTAGAAATTCCCACAAAAGGCTATTATGCCGGTCTGTCCGGTAATCTTGCAAATACCTGGTTGCTTAATAATAAAACATTACAGGGCCTCAGGAGTGATGAATTAACCGCATCCCTTCCTTCATTCGGTTATAGTTTCGGAATTATAGCCGGGAAAAATGTTGGCAGAAATCTTGATATACAAGCGGAAATTCAGTTAATTTCCCTTACCCGGCAAAACTATAACGAATATCTGCATGGAAAATACCTCAGCAATAATATGCAGTTTAACTATTCCAGCTTTAGCATTTCCGGAAAATGGTATTTGTCGGAGTACGAAAAACCAGGAAGGCATTCAATAATGCTGGGAGCATATGCAGGGTTACTCAGAAATGCAAAGCAGGACCTGAACGGAATAACAATCTCCCTCAGGCAGGATTACGATCCGATCGATTTTGGAGTAATTACCGGATACGAATACCATTTCCCGGTGGGAAACGGTTTTTTTCTTGGAACGGGGTTTCAGACAAGATTCGGGTTGAACAACATCTTCTCGGGTAACGACCTGATACCTTACTATCTTAACAATACCCGCAATGCATCAATAAATTTAACCCTTTCCGTCAGATACAACCTGAATTAGTTATCCAGCCATTCCAACCTTTTCTTTTCCCGTAACGTCTTGAAAACAGATGCAATGTCAATATCGTACTGGCATCTTCAGAGCAAAACATGTTATTTATTAACTTAAAACCATAAAATCATGAAACAAACATTCTCATTATTATTATTAGCTGTAATTCTGCCATTTTTCATTTTTACGGGGTGTGACAAGGAGAATGGAACTACCGGAACAGTTAATCTTTCGATTACCGATGCCCCTGTAGATTCTGATGGAATTACCGGTGTATTTATCACCGTATTGGAAATCCAGTACCACACACATGAAAATGGATGGAAAGTTTTTGAGGATTATGAGGGCCCGAAAACATTTAACCTTCTTGACCTTCAAAGGGGAGAATCAGAACTGCTAGGCAGCTTCGAAATAGAAGCAGGAACATATACCCAGATAAGATTCATGCTTGATGCTCCTGTTTCTGGTGCCGGACAGCATTCAAATCCCGGTTGTTACCTTGAATTTGAGGACGGGTCAACAACAAACCTTTTCGTGCCAAGCGGAGCACAGACCGGATACAAAGCAGTCGGAGCTTTTACGGTGCCAATTAACGGTTCGGTCGATGTTACCGCCGACTTTGATGTGAGAAAATCAGTTGTTAAGGCAGGTGCCTCCGGAAAATACTTACTAAAACCAACTATCCGTCTTATTGTTGATAACCAGAGCGGACAGATTGCCGGAGAAGTAACGAACATACCCGAACAGCGTAATATTGTAATTTACGCCTACACCGGCGACACCTACAATGAATCTGAAGCTGAAGAGCCTGCTGAAGAGGAGGTCAGGTTTCCAAATGCCATAAGCAGTGACATGGTTGATGAGAACGGGGTGTACCACCTGGCTTACCTTGCACCCGGCACATATGACCTTGTTATTGTTTCCACAGATGGGGAAGATATTACTGAAGTACTGGGAGTCGTTGAGGGCATTATGGTAGAAAGCAGAGAAACAAGCATTGTTGATATTGATATAGAGGATTTCCAGAATATCTGAACAGGATTAATTTAAGACTATAGAGAGGCAGGCCATTTGGTCTGCCTCTTTATTTATGAAAGATATAGCTGGTGCGGGGGAGGACTATAAAAAAAAGCAGGAAAAAACATCCTAAGTTTGAATGATCTTGCTATATTGCATGCTTTTAAACATATTATTTAAAGCCCGGGAGATAATCCCGGCAGGATAAACTAAATATTTAATGCATGGAAACCAACTATCTGACAGACATTATGCTTCCGCTGGCGCTTGCAATTATCATGCTGGGGATGGGTCTCTCCCTTGTGCCTTATGATTTTAAGAGGGTGGCACTGTATCCAAAAGCAGCAACAGTCGGTATTCTTAACCAGATCATTGTTCTTCCCGTTGTGGGATTCCTGCTTTTATGGCTGTTCGGACTCAGAAGCCCTGAACTGGCTGTGGGTATAATGGTCCTGGCAGCATGCCCGGGAGGTCCCACTTCAAATCTCATAAGTCATATATCAAGAGGCGATACGGCACTCTCAATTACTCTTACTGCCATATCCAGCCTTATAGCCGTAGTAACCATACCCCTGATCGTTAACCTGGCACTGGCGTTTTTCATGCAGCAGGGCGAGTATGTACCTCTTCCTGTATTCAGGACAATTATGAGCCTTACCCTTATCACCCTGGTTCCTGTAAGCATCGGAATGATAATAAGGGCAAAGGCTGTCAGTTTTGCCGATAAGATGAACAAACCGGTAAAAATAGTATCAGGCATCCTTTTGTTTTTGATAATCTTTGCCGCCATCATGACCAATAAGGATATTTTTGTCAGCTCTTTCAGGGATGTAGGCCCCATAGCTTTGTCGCTCAACGTGGTGATGCTTGGAATAGGGTACCTGTCCGCCCAGATGCTGAAGCTCAGGACAGCACAGAGGATCACCATTTCTGTAGAATCGGGGATCCAGAACGGGACACTGGGTATCACTATAGCCAGCGCGCTTTTGCATAATGATGTAATGGCCATATCACCGGCTATATACAGCCTGATAATGTTCATGACAGCCGGGTTTATCATTGCATGGACCAACCTGGGAATAAAACAGGTTAAAGTCGCAGGGTAATATCAATCCTAATCATAAAATCCGGATGATACTCCTGAATATAAGTGTACAAAACGAGCCATTGATTAATGACACTGGTCCCATCCGGGTTAATGTCAAAAAATGCTCCATAATTACCTGATTATTAAGTTTAAATAGCACAGCAACATGAGACAAACCTTCACGAAATCCCAGTTGGCTTCTTTGCTTGTTCTGCGTTTTTTTGCAGGTTGGCACATTTTATATGAAGGAACTGCAAAGGCGTTAAACCCTCAATGGTCATCACTGGGTTTCCTTCAGGAATCTCAATGGATACTTTCAGGCTTTTCCGAATGGATCATCTCAAATCCAGGTGTACTGGCAGTTGTTGATTTCCTGAATGTTTACGGATTAATAGCAATTGGTCTGGGCCTCATAGCCGGTTTATTTTTCAAGGTTGCTGCCATAGCAGGTGCCATACTTATTTTTATTTATTATTTAAACAGTCCTCCACTGATTGGCATAGAATATGTGTTGCCTTCAGAAGGACATAATCTGATAATAAACAGAACTTTAATAGAAGCAGTTGCGCTGGTTGTACTGGCTTTATTTTCAACAAGTAATATATTTGGGCTTGATGCTCTGATAAGTAACCACAATAAAAAGGAGGAGTCGGAAAATGAACGATCATAATGATAAAAACAGGAATAAGAATACTATACCTGAAAAAAACGCCGGCAATGAGATGAATGTTCAGGGGAAAAGTGACAAAACCGGTAAATCCGGAATATCACGCAGAACGGTGGTTAAAGCACTGGCAGGAATACCCGTCCTGGGGCTTTTCGGACACCAGCTGCTTAAAAAGAGAAATTACGACCTGGAGAAGAGAGAGGCTGTTGTTAAAAAGCTTGGTTTGGATACAATGGATTTTCCTGTTTCTGACTACGGAACCAGGAGACATGGAGGGGATTTACTTCGCGTTGGAATAATAGGATATGGTGCAAGAGGCAACCAGCTCGCCCGGTCATTGGGTTTTATGCATCCGGATGAAGTAAAAAGAAGGCATGAGCTCGGTGATCTTGACGAATGGCTGGAACAGGAATACCTGAATGTGGCAATTACCGGCATTTGTGATGTCTTTGACATGCATACCGAAAACGGAATGGCCGTTGCACAAAATGATATCCGGCCCGGGGGGCAGGATGCACCTAAACTGCCTGTGAAGCGATACGGACACTACAGGGAGATGCTTGATGACAAAGACATAGATGCGGTTATCATTGCCACCCCCGACCATCATCACGGACAGATGACCGTTGACGCGGCAAAAGCCGGCAAGCATATTTATTGTGAAAAGACGGTCGCCAATACTGAAAAGGAGATGAATGAGCTCTACAATGCCGTCAAAGAAAGCGGTGTTGTGTATCAGCTGGGGCATCAGATAACCCAGAATGTTATCTATCAGCAGGCAAGGGAATTAATAAAAAGAGATATTCTGGGGAAAATAACCCTTGTCCAGACCACCTCAAACAGAAATACTGCCCATGGAGCCTGGATAAGGCACCTTGACGGGCAGGGCAACCCCAAACCCGGATCGGAACAGACCATCGACTGGATGCAATGGTTAGGCAAAGCCCCTTACACGCCATTCAGCATTGAAAGGTTTTATAACTGGACTCTGTACTTTGACTATGCTACAGGTCTGATAGGACAGTTATTTACTCACGAGTTTGATGCTATTAACCAGATACTGAGACTCGGCATTCCAAAAACGGTAACATCATCGGGTGGAACATACTTCTGGAAAGATGGACGTGACATGGCCGATCTGCTGCATATAGTGCTTGAATACCCCAACCGTGACCTCACATTGCTTTACAGCGGAAGCCTTGCTTCCAGCCGGGGCCGTGGAAGGGTTATCATGGGTCATGACGCCTCGATGGAAATAGGTAATAATATCATGATTAATGCGGACAGGAATTCAACACAATACCAGGAAGCTATTCAATCGGGGCTTATAGATCCCTCCGCACCAATGATAACATACAACCCGGGTGCCGGACAGGTTGATGCCGTAACCTCAGCTTCTGAAAGGTACTACGCAACAAGGGGATTAACAACAACCACCATTAACGGGCGGAGGGTGGATGTAACTCATCTCCATCTGCGTGAATGGATAAATTGCATCAGGGATGGAGGTGTTCCGAGTGTTAATGTGGATATTGCATTCGATGAAGGTATTGCATGTGTCATGGCTCAGCGCGCCTATGTAGAAAAAAGGGTAGTGGAATGGGATGATGTTGCCAGGAAGATCGTGTAGTGCGTTGACCTGATAATAATTGTTTTTTACAAATCCGGCGACGAAAAACTGATCATAAATTTTTTCAATCTCCAATAAGACACAAATATTTAATGTACAGCATTATAGACATTGAAACCACAGGGGGAAGCCCAAAAACCGAAAAAATAACAGAAATTGCCGTTTTTCTCTATGACGGCACAAGAATTACGGATGAGTTCACTTCACTTGTAAACCCTGAAAGGAGTATTCCCTCTTTCATAACCGAAATCACAGGTATCAGCAATAAGATGGTCGCAAATGCTCCAAAATTTTATGAAATAGCAAA
>SLOS01000191.1 GCA_007132365.1 Bacteroidales bacterium
AATCCTATGAGATGAATCTTCGCCTGGGATGGCTCACATATTTGTCAGGATCGTTCATTGAATCCACTTCCTATTATAACCGTTCCATAAACCTAATGCCCTATGCCATAGAGCCCAGGCTGGGGGTGGTGTATCCTCTTTCTGCTATGGGTAACTGGGACCAGGTTATCGGACATTACAAAAAGATACTGGCAACGGATCCTCAAAATTCGCTGGTAAATTACAGGCTGGGGGTCATTTATTATAACAGGGAGGAGTACACTGTCGCCCATCAGTACCTTGAAAAGGTGGTGAACCTGTATCCTTTTGATATCGATGGACTGGTAATGCTGGCCTGGTGCAAGTACAGGCTCCGGCAGTTCCGTGAAGCAAAAATACTGTTTCAGAGGTCTCTTATGCATACTCCCGGCAATGCTTCT
This sequence comes from Bacteroidales bacterium, assembly GCA_007132365.1. Taxonomy (GTDB): domain Bacteria; phylum Bacteroidota; class Bacteroidia; order Bacteroidales; family PUMT01; genus PXAP01. Next base: position 420 of record SLOS01000191.1, read on the forward strand.
GCCCTGGAAGGACTGAGCCTTATAAACTGAACACCCCCTGATCCCATCAGGGAACAGCGGATCCGGTTTGACGGATTCTGCCCCGGTAGTTAAGCTCATTGTGGTGCCCGTGGTTAATGTCTTTTATCATAAATATGGTTAACTTTGTTTGTTAAGAAATGATTGTGTGCTGACGACCGGTGATGCAGCAAGAATGATAATAATCATTAGCCTGTATTATGTGAAGTGTTTATTTTTACCCTTTATATCATTATTGTATAAAAATGCCTGAAAACCATAATAAGAAACTGTTTGCCGGCTTTCCGCCGGTTTCTGTCCGGCAGTGGGAAGATTTGATCCGGGTTGACCTGAAGGGCGCTGATTACAACCGGAAGCTTGTTTGGAAAACGCCGGAGGGAATACCTGTCAGGCCATATTACAGCAGTGAGGATATCAGAGATCTTGAGCATCTGAAATCCCTTCCCGGCGAATTCCCTTTTGTGAGAGGAAAGAAAACCATGTCAAACGACTGGCTGGTTCGCCAGGATATCCGTGTTGAAGACATAGCTGCCGCAAATAACAGGGCCCTTGATGCACTCATGAATGGAGCCGGATCCCTGGGCTTTCTGCTGGATGATAATGTCGACTATTCACAGGAGGATATCAGCCTCCTGCTGAAAGATATCTGCCTGGCTTCGGCTGAAATTAACTTCATCTCCGAAGGACCTCCGGCCCGATTGCCTGAAATGGCGGACAGGGAAAATATTGCCAGGGGAGGTACAATATACGAATTGCATGGATCAGTTGAATATGATCCTCTCGGTGCATTGCTGACAAAAGGCAATTACCCCCAGGGTGAGAAGAGAGCCTTTGATCTGGCTGTATCGATGGCACAATATGCCTCCCGCTTGCCCAATTTCACTGTCATAAATGTTAATGCGGCCATATTCCATAACAGCGGAGGGTCTGCAGTCCAGGAGCTTGCTTTTGCCATTGCTGCCGCTTCTGAATATCTCGGACGCCTTACTTCCGCTGGAATACCTGCAGGGGATGCCGCAGAGAAGATAAAATTTACATTTGCTGCCGGAAGCAATTATTTTATGGAGATAGCCAAGTTCAGGGCGGCAAGATATCTTTGGTCGAAGGTAATCGAAGCGTGGGAGCTCGATCCTGCCATAGCGGGTAAGATGGTCATTCATGCAGTTACCTCCGGTTGGAACAAAACCATATACGACCCTTATGTCAATCTGCTTCGCTCCACCACTGAAACAATGTCTGCCGTGCTGGGCGGGGCCGACTCCATGACTGTAGATCCTTTTGATAAGCCTTTCAGGAAGGGAGGAAATCCTTTCCCTGAGCGCATTGCCAGGAACACCCAGCTAGTTTTAAAGGAGGAGGCTTATTTTGACAAGGTTGCCGATCCTGCAGCCGGTTCCTACTATATTGAATCGCTTACCAACTCGCTGATAGAGGAGTCGTGGAAACTGTTTTTGCAAACCTCTGATAAAGGTGGATTGCATGAAGCTTTCAGGAGCGGTTTTATCCAGGATACCATAGAGGATACCGCCGCCAAAAGAGATAGTTATATTGCCCTGCGCCGGGATGTTCTCCTTGGCACGAACCAGTATCCGGATCCCGGTGAGCGGGTCATTGACAATATTGATCTCGCTGCGGTAAACCCGGTTCAGCCGGTGGCTGAAGATAAGCTGGGACGTCCGTTGAAAATTTATCGAGGGGCACAGGCTTTTGAGAGACTGAGACTGAAGACGGAAAAGTTGCCGGGTGGCCCGCCGAAGGTTTTCCTGCTTACATATGGTAACCCTGCCATGCGCAAGGCAAGGGCCGGATTTTCCGCCGGATTTTTTGGCTGTGCAGGGTTCAGCATAATTGATAATCCCGGTTTCAGTACTGCTTCGGAAGGGGTGCAGGCTGCTTTGGAAAGCGGTGCACCAGTAGTTGTTGTGTGCAGTTCCGATGACGAGTATACGCAGATAGTGCCCGACATCGCCGCTGAACTGGAGAACAGGGCAATCCTCGTGGTGGCAGGGTATCCTGCAGATCATGCAGAGCAACTTAAAAATGCCGGGGTAAAACATTTTATTCATGTCAGATCCAATGTTCTGGAAACACTTCAAAAGTTTCAGGAAGAACTTGGGATCCAATAAAATAATATACTATGCCGGATTATAAAAAAATTGATATTCGTTCGGGCATGAATCATTCACAAGCAGAGCCGGGTAAGAAGGATGCGGCCAGGGGTAGCTGGCTCACAACCGAGCAGATACCGGTCAGGCCATTTTATACCGAAAAGGATCTGGAGGGACTTGAACATTTATCATATGCCGCCGGGCTGCCTCCATACCTGAGGGGCCCCTACAGCACTATGTACGTGATGCGTCCGTGGACAATAAGGCAATATGCAGGGTTTTCAACTGCTGAAGAATCAAACGCCTTTTACCGCCGCAACCTGGCAGCAGGCCAGAAAGGGCTTTCGGTAGCTTTTGACCTGGCCACGCACCGCGGATACGATTCCGACCACGAGCGTGTGGTAGGTGATGTCGGCAAGGCCGGTGTGGCAATAGATTCAATACTGGACATGAAGATTCTCTTTGATCATATACCTCTTGATCAGATGTCTGTTTCGATGACAATGAACGGTGCAGTTCTTCCAATAATGGCTTTTTATATCGTCGCCGGGCTGGAGCAGGGCGTCAGCCCTGACAAGCTTACCGGAACGATACAGAATGATATACTTAAGGAGTTCATGGTGCGGAACACCTACATTTATCCACCTG
>SLOS01000432.1 GCA_007132365.1 Bacteroidales bacterium
ATTCGCTGGATGTTGATACACAGAGGTTACTTGAAAGGGCTGAGAAAAAGGGTATACCCTTTTTTGTCAATCCTTATTACATCTCGCTTTTAAGCACAAAAACCCCTGGTTTTGCTGCAGGGGCCGACCTTGCAATACGGCATTATATGATTTACAGCAAGCCTCTGATCGATCAGTTCGGAAACATTGAGGCCTGGGAGAAGGAGGATAAAGTGGAGCCCGGCAAGCCGAATGCTGCCGGCTGGCTATTGCCTTCACACCACAATGTGCACCGGCGTTACCCGGAGGTGGCAATTATGATACCCGACACTATGGGGCGAGCCTGTGGCGGACTGTGTGTTTCATGTCAGCGCATGTACGATTTCCAGCGGGGCAACCTGAACTTCAACCTGGATATGTTAAGACCCAATGAGACCTGGGATCAGAAGCTCAGACGTTTGCTTGATTACTATGAAAATGACTCCCAGCTCAGGGATATCCTTATTACCGGTGGTGACGCACTGATGAGCCGTGATAAATCTCTTGAGAAGATACTTAACGAGGTATATGAGATGGCAGTAAGAAAAGCGGAGGCAAACAAAAAACGGCCTGACGGGAAAAAATATGCTGAGATACTGAGGATAAGACTGGGAACCCGTCTGCTTGCCTATCTGCCTCAACGTGTCACACCGGCCCTTCAGAAAATTCTTGCGGAATTCAGGGATAAGGCATATGGTGCAGGCCTCAGACAGTTTGTTATTCAGACTCATTTTGAAAGCCCTATGGAGGTTACACCTGAAGCAAGGCTGGCAGTCAAAAGGCTTGTTTCGGCGGGGTGGACAGTGACCAATCAGCTTGTTTTCACATCAGCGGCATCCCGGAGGGGACATACCGCTATGCTCAGAAAAGTACTGAATGATATCGGTGTGATCACCTATTACACTTTCTCGGTGAAGGGCTTCCTCGAAAACACTTTTAATTATGCAACCAATGCCCGCGCTGTCCAGGAGCAGCTTGAAGAAAAGTATATAGGGAATATCCCTGTTAAGTACAGCGACAAGATCAGGGAATTCACTCTGGAGGCAGATAAAATGGTTGAAAACCTCAGGGAACTGCGCGAGCAGGCTGATATCCCGTTTGTGGCGACCGACAGGAATGTGATTAACCTCCCGGCAGTTGGGAAAAGTATGACCTTCAGAACCATAGGTATTACCAGGTGGGGAAGGCGTGTGCTTGAATTTGACCATGATCACAACCGGTGGCACAGTCCTATCATTAACAGGCTTGGCAAGATTGTAATAATAGAGAGCAAACCTGTTGGTGAATATCTGCACCAGCTTGAGGATATGGGTGAGAATATTGATGAATACCAAAGCATATGGGGTTATTCGATCGGGGAGACAGAACCCAGAATCTCAATGTTTGAGTACCCGCAGTACACCTTCTCAATTACGAGAGAGATATCCAACCTTGAAATATAAGGTTTGCCAATAGTACACAACGCCTGTTCCACTTGCGCATACCGCGTTATCACACAAGGCTGAACAAAAACCCGGCAGGTTTTGTTTATAACAGAAAAAGCGGTATGCAAAGAGTACTTATAATATTTTTTGCTTCAATTTTATTTGCACCTGACGGGTTTTCCCAAAGTTCATACATTACCCGTGAGGGTGCAGTTTCTTTCTTTTCTTCTGCCCCCCTCGAGGATATAGAGGCTGAAAATAACCGTGTACAGGCTATACTCGATAACTCTACAGGGGAGATTAATGTAAGGATGAGGATCAGCGACTTCAGGTTCTCAAGGGCCCTGATGGAAAAGCATTTCAATGAGAAATTCATGGAATCGCATATTTATCCTGAGGCAGGATTTTCCGGTTTTATAGAGGATTTCAATACATTTCCCGAAGATGAAATTCCCGGTGAAGTTACTGTCAGGGGGGCACTTACTATTCATGGGGTAACCCGAGAGGTAAGGATTACCGGAAGACTTGAGAAGATCGGCCCCCATTATGTTTGCAATGCCGTGTTCCCGGTCAGGGTAGAGGATTACGATATCAGGATACCCAGGATATTCACAAGGAATATAGCTGAAGTTGTTGAAGTTACGGTAAATTTCAGACTGGCACCCGTTAATTAATTATAAATATATGAACCGATTTGTTTTTTTATTGATGTTGCTGATCAGTCCTTTTGCAATTGCCCAGACTGATGACCCTTTTGATGAGTTTGGGGACTGGAATGATGTTGAAGGTCTGGCGATCAAGACTTTCAGAAGTACCAGGATTGTGAATATGCAATCGGTAGAAAACCCTTATCCCGGGGAATTGATTTTCAGTATCGGCCACCGCTTCGGCAATATCCGTTCGGGGTTCTACGAGATGTTCGGACTTGACCTTGCAACGATAAGACTAGGATTTGATTACGGAATAAATTCCTGGCTTGGTGCTGGAGTGGGACGTAGTACCTTTGAAAAAACCTATGATGCATATTTAAAGGCCAGGATAATAACCCAGGATGCCGGATTGAATTCTCCTGTCAGTGTAAGTTATTATCTTTCTGCCTCCCAGGCAACGCTTCGCCTGATATATCCGCCGGAACAGGATAATTTCAGCGGCAGGCTAAGCCTGGTCCAGAGTCTTATGGTAAGCAGGAAGTTTTCGGAGACCTTTTCCCTGCAGCTTAATCCTGTCTTGTTGATGAGCAACTATCTCCCTGAAATACAGGGACCGGCAAGCAAGCTTTCTCTTGGCATCGCTGCCCGCATCCGGATGACACCGGTAACACATTTTAATTTTGAATATATCCCCCAGTTAATTGATGATGGTTATGACAATACAAATCCGCTCTCTGCAGGTTTCGATATTGAGACCGGCGGCCATGTATTTCAGTTATTCTTTTCCAATACCCAGGGTATTTTTGACAAGGCCCATCTTGTCAATACCCGTGGAACATGGGAAAATGGTGATATTTACTTCGGTTTCACCATAACACGTGTATTTTATTTGTAGTTAACAAACAGAATTTGAATTAGATAAATCATATTGAATTTAAATCACGATCATGCAAAGAAGAGAGTTTCTTATAAAAAGCTTACAGGCAGGGGCGGCGGTAGCTGTGCCTGTAGTATATTCCTCATGCAGCAAAGATGATGATGAAGATCTTTTGCCACCGGGAGGAACAATTACCATTGACCTTGATTCATCCCAGTATTC
>SLOS01000263.1 GCA_007132365.1 Bacteroidales bacterium
GAATTTGAATTTATTATCAATACCGGAACAAAATACAATAACAAAAAATTAACTATTATGGATCAACTATTTAGCAATGAATTTTGGGCCGACTTATTTGGGAGCCTGCAGGGCTGGATAATTTCCGAATTTCCGGGACTCCTTATAATTGTGGTTTTTATTCTAATTGCCCTTAAGGCAGTTAAGATTGGAATCAATAAACTTAAAAGGGCATTTGTAAAGCGTGCCGAGGAAGATGAAAAGGTTGACACGCAAGAGGTTGAAAAGAGGATCAACACCCTGACCAACATCCTCTACGGGTTATTGAGGATTGTTCTGCTTGGAGTGCTTATAATGATAATCCTGGTAAAATTCCGTGTTAATATCGGTCCCCTGCTCGCGAGTGTCGGTATACTGGGACTGGCCGTCGGATTCGGGGCCCAGGAACTTGTTCGGGACTATATTTCAGGATTTTTCATATTACTTGAAAACCAGGTCCGTACAGGTGATGTTGCCATTATTAACGGGACCGGTGGACTGGTGGAGAGCATTGAGCTGCGGACCATAACACTTCGTGATATATCCGGAACAGTTCATATTTTCCAGAACGGCAAGATAAATACATTGTCGAATATGACCAAGGAATGGTCGGCCATAGTTTTAAATATTGGAGTAGCCTACAAAGAGGATGTTGAAACTGTTATGGAAATAATGAAAAATGTTGGCGACGAGCTTCAGAAAGACCCCGAGTTTGAGAAAAAAATAATAGAGCCCATTGAAGTTATGGGGCTGGATGATTTCGGCGACAGTGCCCTTGTTATCCGTGCCCGGATAAAAACCAAACCTATCCAGCAATGGAGCACAGGAAGGGAATATCGTAAGAGGCTTAAAAAAGCTTTCGATCAGAACAATATTGAAATACCCTTCCCCCATACCACCGTTTACTGGGGAGAAGAGATTAACCCGCTAAAACTGGATGTAAACACAGAACTGCTGAAAAAGAACTGATTTTTTAAGCCCTTTCATTTATGTTATTTTGTCTGCCTGGGGATGATGGGGTTTTCATCATTTTTTCTGCGGCTCAGCATCAAGGGGATCAATATGGAAAAGCTCTGTGTGAAACAGCAGCAATGTAACCATATGATCGTCATTCTGAATCTTTCGCCATCTCAAGCGCTCTTGTTGTGGTGTAGTATTTTGATATCATATTAGGTACCTCCCAGTCAGGCATCTTACCATCTATCAGAAACTGAAGATACTTTTCAGTAACCCTTGCAAAATGCGCCTCATGGCCGACATCATAAACATCAGGAACCAGGACTTCCCATGAACTCTCAAGCTTTTTCAATTCAATACCAGGATATTTTTCCTCAATTTTTGGAAATTCACGCAACAGCACCTCTTCAAAATCATCAATATTTGCCGGATCTGAGGGCTCAATATAAAGTACCGGCTTGAAATTCTGTTCCTGACCCTGACGTATTACCAGTTTGGCATTACTTCCCCTTGTGAGGGAATAATGGGTATCTCCTGCACCCTCCGGTGCACGGTAATCCCATTTGACAATTACCCGGGCATGCACTCCATTCAGGCTGTAGTTCATTTCACCGTTTGCATAAACCTTGACAATAGTGTCATTTTCAAGATAATCATTCAGGTAGGAAGGAAACCCGGCCATGCCGGTAATGCTTTCAAACTGACTCACGGTTAAAGGAGTAGGCCATCTGCTTGCCGAGATCATTTCAATATCTGTTTCGTAATTGATTATTTTTTCCGGGAAACAAGACCACTGAATCAGGTCAACCAGATGAGTTGTTACATCAACTATTCCCTCACCCTGCTGACTTACATCAAAAAACCAGGGCGGGCGACGCAATATCCGCCCTGAAACATATTTAAAAAAGTAATGCACACTTTCTTTGATAACAGAAGGATCTTCAGGACTGCCCGGTTCAATCTCCCCGAATACGGCAGGCAGGTTTATGATCTCCTTTTGAAGTATGCTTGTTATCTCATATCTTTCAGTCATAATGTCATAAAGAAGAACATTATTCCTTTCTGCCGATTCAAACGCCTCTTTAAGAAGTTTAAAATTCCCCGGGTTAATTGCCATCGGCTTATCTGACAGAACATTCAATCCCTCGTCAACAATCCTTTTGATATAGGCAGTCTTCCTGCGGTTATTGCCGGCAAGGACAACAACATTTCCCTTTCTCTCTGAAATCATTCTTTCCAGATAGTCATTACCGGTATATACCACCTGGTTCCATGAGGTAGGGTTTTCCTCACGCTGGTTGTAACTTTCAATCATAGCAAGGTGCTGTTCCACTTCAGGCCCATCAGGAGCGTAAACATGTACCGTGGGATCAACCTGTTTGTACATGTCCTTTTGTACAAGATAAGCATGAAAATGACCGGGGGCCAAAGTTATGAGCCTGACCTCACCAGGTTCACCTGTAAACTGATTAGTCTCCATTTCTTTACATGAATTAAAAATTGACAGCAGCAGGATAATGTAAACAGTTTTAAAAACTAATGATCTTGTAACCATAATTATAGTTTTTCATTAATAATTGAACATTGGATATTAATTGATTAAATAAAATCATTTTAAATGTTTGTTGAACCCTGACAAAACATTTCAGCTTTTTACCATTCTCCCTTTCCAGTGGGATATACGGGTGAAAGCTGCTATTGCAGTAAAGCTAATATAAAAAAAATAAATAACCTGTATTACGGGAAAATACCTCATCAGCTTTCTCTCACCAAAATAACCGGTGACGGAATAAAGAAACGGGAAATCAACCAAAGATTTTGATATTAATATGAATGCAGATATCATTAAAAACCAGCAGTGGAATAAAGCGAACAACAGACATAAAAAAGCATAAAAATGGATAAAAAAAACCAAAAATGAGGTAAAAACGGATGCCCCGGTTTTGTAATGACGGCTTTTCGATGCCCAGCGCTTTCTCTGGCTTATGAATGCCCTTAAGCCGGTCTGGGGTTTTGTCATAACTGTTGCATCGCGGCTCTTAAGAAAAATCAATTCCCTCATGCCTGCTTTGTACATTGCCTGAAGCATAAAAACATCATCGCCGGAAGAAACATTTTCATCATAGTGGTTGCGTACTTTCTCAAAGGATTCTTTGCGGAAACCCAGGTTTGCAGCACTGCACATGACAGGGTTGCCTGTACCAAGTGATCC
>SLOS01000013.1 GCA_007132365.1 Bacteroidales bacterium
GTGGCAATGCATATCCACCCGAGATATATTCCGAAGGCGGCTTTGGTTATGCCGCCCGCAAAGGGGATAAGCCTGTGGTTGATCATTACCAGTGTTGCAAGGAGCAGGATCATTATGATCAGTGAGAGCCCTGGAAATTCGTAGTGCCAGGCCACTATCCAAAATGCATTGAGGATACAGCTGACGGCAAACAGCCATCCGATGGCGTTTACAACCGCCCTGTTCTGCGCCATGAACTGCAAAAGGCAGAATCCAAGCAGCAACAGGTAAATTATACCCCATATGGAAAATGTGAGGCCGGCAGGGACGAAAAGGTTTGGGTACTGGGCTGAAAGTTCACCGGTAGTCTTACCTCCCAACGGCAGTGCGTTGGCAAGGTAGTTCATAAGGATCATTATTGCAAAAGCGGCAATATTTAATATTTTGATAGCCATATCTGGAATGATTTATTATATAGTGGTAATATAAAAGTACAAATATTATCCTGAACATACCGGGTAAAAATGAAAAAGGGGCCACGGGGGCCCCTTCCCGGGTTAAACTATTCCCGCAAAACCCATAAATGCAAGTGCCAGAAGACCTGCTGCTATAAGGATAATCGGATTGCCCTGCATCCCCCTGGGTACGTTTACCAGTTCCAGTTGCTCGCGGATACCTGCCAGGATTACAAGGGCAAGGGTGAATCCGATAGCATGGGCAATTGCAAAGACAACACCGCTCATAAGAGTGTGTTCCTGCTGTATCACAAGTATGGCTACCCCGAGAATGGCGCAGTTGGTAGTCATGAGCGGAAGGAATATCCCGAGAGCCTGGTAGAGTGGCGGACTTACTTTTTTGAGGATTATCTCGACCATCTGAACCAGTGAGGAGATAACGAGAATATATGTTATGGTCCTCAGGTAGATAAGGTCGAACGGGATCAGGATAAAATGTGATATCATATAGGTTACTATGGCGGCAATGGTCATCACGAACATTACTGCACCACCCATGCCAGCGGCAGTAGAAATCTTGTTTGATACACCGAAGAAGGGGCAAAGGCCCAGAAATTGTGCAAGAACAATATTATTGACAAGTATGGCTGATAATACTATGATTATGTATTCCATGGTTACAGTATATTTCTATTTGTTCAACTTGTTTGCCAGGGCTATCAGGTATCCCAGTGCTATAAACGCCCCCGGGGCAAGAATAAATACAAGCATGCCGTCAGCCGGTATAAACTGAAAACCGAACAGTGCATAGCTTCCGAAAATTTCACGGGCTGCTCCAAGCAGTGTAAGAGCCAGTGTAAAGCCCAGGCCCATTCCCGATCCGTCAATAATTGATGAAATAAGTGTGTTTTTGGATGCAAAAGCTTCTGCACGGCCCAGTACAAAACAGTTTACAACGATCAAAGGTATAAACAACCCAAGCTGTTCATGCAGGGCCGGCATGTATCCTGCCATCACCAGGTCCACTATGGTAACGAAGGATGCTATTATTACAATATAGCATGGTATTCTTACCTTGTTGGGAACAAAGTTCTTTATCAGTGAAACCACTATATTGGACATGATTACCACGAACATTGTGGCCAGTCCCATCCCTAAACCATTGAATGCAGATGTTGTTGTACCCAGGGCGGGACAAAGTCCCAGCATCAGTATGAATACCGGGTTCTCCCTTATGAATCCCTTGGTGAAATTTTTTGCCTGATTCATAGTATTTCGCTTATTTATTAATGCTGTAATGTCTTCAATCTCAATTTTACCTGAATTCTCTGTTCTGTCTGACCCGGATTTAATCAGTATTGCCCTCATTAAAAACTTTCCATGCCCTCTGCACGGCTTCACAATACGCCTGTGAGGTGACGGTTGCACCGCTTATTGCATCTATTACCCCGCCATCTTCCTTTATCTTCAGAACTTCTCTTGAAGGATCCCTGCCCACAAACTGAAGATAAAAATCCGAACGGGTATTTTCAATCAGATCACCATATCCGGGAGTCTCTTCGTGTTCAAGAACTTCGATCCCATTTATAATTCCATCGGGGGCGAAGCCTACCAACAGCCTGATATTGCCAATATAGCCTGATTCAGACCAGGACTCCACGGCGGTACCCGTGAACCGTCTTCCCCTTCTGCCCGGATAGAGGTTATATACCCTGCCATCGTGAACGACCTGATACTCTTCCTGTACCGGGTTGTTGGCAAAGGCGGGCAGCACGTTATCTATCGCCTCTTCTTTTGAGGGAAGTTCATATGATACATCTGCATCTTTGTCAATATAAACATTCCAGGCGAGTCTGACAGCTTCACAGTAGGCCCTTGAACTTATTGTGGTAGCAGTTATACCGTCTACATCACCACCATCCTGTTTCAATCTCAGCTGGAATGTTTCAGGGTTCTCTCCCTCGAACTGGGCGCTGAAATCTGATTTGTCGCTCTCCATCTTATCGCCGAGGCCGGGTGTTTCCCTGTGCTCGAGAACTTCGATGCCATATATTGTACCATCGGGAAGCAGGCCAACCATAAGCTTTATTTCTCCGCTGAACCCCCGGGTAGTAAATGTTTCAATGGCTGTACCCACCAGCTCGCCATCTTTTTTTGCCGGATAGAAAACAAGTTCACCACCCGGCACCTCAATGCGGTATTCCTCCTGCGTTGGGTCATTGTCAAAATCAGGTACAACAGCTCTTATGGCATTATTCTTTCTTGCTGCCCTGGCTGCTTCAATCGGTTCTTTGGTAAGCTCATAAATAAATCCAAGGGAGGCTGATGCAATGAGAGTTATCACTAAAAGTGCCGTGACCATGTTTACGAAGGTAGATTCCCTTTTAGCCATTTTTCACCTCCTCTCCGAATCTTTCAGGTTTTACATATTTATTTATAAGTGGAACGAATGCGTTCATGATAAGTATTGCAAATGAGACACCTTCGGGGTATGCACCCCAGACCCTTATTGCAACGGTGATCACACCTATCCCGATGCCGTAAATCCACATCCCTTTCGGTACCATGGGGGAAGTCACATAGTCGGTCGCCATATAGACCGCACCCAGAACCAGTCCCCCGGTCACCAGATGAAACAAAGGACCGGCATTGTCATATGGATTTATCAGCCAGAGGATTCCCGTGAATACAAATACAGAGAGAAAGATGGAAACGGGGATGTGCCAGGTAATGATTTTTTTTGCAAGCATATATATGCCTCCTGCTATAAGTGCCAGGGCAGATATTTCTCCCAGGCATCCATGCATATGTCCAATAAAAAGTTCCATGTAACCGGGAATCTGCTCCAGCAATTGTGACATGGGCACTCCGGCGTTCAGTCCCTCTTTAACCACACCCAGGGGGGTTGCACCGGTTGCTGCATCAGTATACTGAAGCCTGGAGACTACAGGTTCAGGCCAGCTGGTCATCTGGGCAGGGAAAGATATAAAGAGGAAGACCCTGCCCACCAGTGCCGGATTAAAAGGATTAGTACCCAGTCCCCCGAATGACATCTTACCCACACCGATTGCCACCAGGGCACCTATTATTATGATCCACCAGGGAAGGTTCGTCGGCAGGTTAAAAGCCAGCAGCAGTCCCGTCACCAATGCCGATCCGTCAGTTATTGAAGGCCTGGCATTCATAAGGTATTTCTGGATAAGGTATTCAAATGCCATACATGAAACAATCGATATTGCCGTTACAATTAATGCACCTATCCCGAAAAAATACAGGGAAATAATAAAGGCAGGCACCAGGGCATAAACAACCCCGTACATCAGTCTTTTCACGGAGTCGTCCCCGTACGCATGTGGTGAGGGAGAAACAGTTATTAGTTTATCCATTATTATTGTTTCCTTGATCTGATAATTTTACTTACTGTTGATTTACCCAGTCTTATATAGTCAAGCAGGGGTCTGCCTGACGGACAAATATAGCTGCAGGAACCGCACTCCATACAATCCAGCGCACGCTCGTTTTCCACCAGGTCCCATTTTTTGAATTCAGTGGCCGCCTGGAGCAGGTAGGGCTCCAGGCCCATGGGACAAATACTCACACATTTTGCACAACGCACACAGTTAAGGACCGGTTTACGTCTGGATTCGTCGGAGGGAACAATGAGAATGCCGGATGTTCCTTTTGTTACCGGCACATCAGCAGTCTTCAGGGCTTTGCCCATCATGGGGCCGCCGTTTATTATCTTGCCTGTATCATCAGGCAGACCGCCGGCGGCCTCAACCAGGTCCGATACAAGCGTTCCGATTCTTACCATGAAATTTGAGGGGCTTTCTATTTTTTTACCGGTAACGGTAATCACTCTTTCAATAAGGGGTTTGTTTTTCTGAACTGCCTCATATACAGCAAATGCCGTTCCTATATTGTGAACAACAGTACCGACATCTATTGGTAGTTTACCGGAAGGCACCTCTCTTTTTATAAGGGCTTTAACAAGCTGTTTTTCAGCGCCCTGGGGATATTTAATTTGCAGGGTTTTTACCTCGGTTCCTTCATAATCAGATGCTAAGGAGCTCAGGTGCCTGATGGCATCCGGTTTATTGTTTTCAATTCCTATTAAAGCTCTTTTTACATTCAGTGCCTTCATTAGCAACTGTATACCCACCATCAGCTCTTCACCTTTTTCAAGCATGAGCCTGTGGTCGGAAGTGAGGCAGGGCTCACATTCAACCCCGTTTATGATCAGAACCTCTGCCTTTTTGCCTCTGGGCACTGATAGTTTGATGTGCGACGGGAAGGTTGCACCACCCAGTCCGACAATCCCTGCATCAAGTATTTTCCGGATTATCTCATCACCTGTTGCGCTGATTTTCCTGTTCAGGGTTTTACTGGTGTCAATTCCCTCTTCCCACTGATCCTCTTCTGCATCAATTGAAATTGCCATGCGTTTGTAGCCACTGCTGTCCATCATTTTATCAACTTTTGTAACAGTGCCCGTTACCGATGAATGAATGTTGGTGGATACAAAACCATTGCTTTTTGCAATAAGTTGCCCGGTTTTGACTTTATCACCCTTTGCTACAAGGGGTTCGGAAGGCGCCCCTATATGCTGGGAGACTGGTATGTTTACTGTTTTTGGCAAGGGTAGTACCCTGATCGGGATCCCGGCTGCGAACTTGTCCTCTGCCGGATGAATACCACCTTTGGGAAATGTTTGTATCACGGTTAACCTCCTGCTGTTTAAAATTTATGAACCAATTGTTCGTATGCTTTACTAGGATGCCTCTGCAGCCGCTTTGCGTTCCGGGAAGTTTATTTCCGGGATTGCATTTGTAGGGCATTCAGGGGGGCATTTTCTGCATAACCTGCATTTCACGGGATCTATATAAGCAAGATTGTTCTCAAGCGTTATGGCTTCAAACTTGCATGCTTTAAGACATTTTCCGCAACCTATGCAGGCAACCTTGCAACTTTTTCTTGCTACCCCTCCCTTCTCCTGGTTGATGCAGGCAACAAAAATTTTACGGTCCTTCTTATTCTTTTTTCTGAGTTCAATAATGTCTCTCGGGCATGCAACCACACATGCGTTGCATGCGGTGCAAAGATCATCAATGACCTCCGGAAGCATTGTTTCAGGATTCATAAATATAGCATCGAACCTGCATACTTCCACACACTCCCCCAGTCCCAGACATCCATAAGGACAGTCCGATTCACCTGTATAAAGAGATGATTCAATGGTGCATGAGAGAGCTCCGTCATAGATACTGGTTTTAGAACGTTGGTCAGGGGTGCCTGCGCATCTTACAACTGCCACAAGGGGATCCTGTTCAGCTATTTCCTTGCCCAGGATGACAGCAATTCTGGACATGGCTTCACTGCTGCTGACCGGGCATTTAAGATCGGATATATCATCAGCCCTGACAAGTGCCTCTGCAAAAGCCCTGCATCCCGGCAGTCCGCATCCCCCGCAATTTGCAGCAGGCAGCTCTTCTTCCACCTGGTCTATACGTGGGTCTTCAACAACGTTGAATTTTCTTGCCACCAGGAAGAGGATTACCGCAGCAGCCGTTCCCATTGCACTTACCGTAATTATGGAATTTATTACTATGTCGCTCATTGTTATGAATTGTTACATTTTTCGCAATCTGAAAGAAAACTCTTTTTTGAGCCTGTCGCGGAAAAATGACAGGCCGAAATAATAGGGTACAAGCGATAAAAGTGACAGCAGCCCGGCCAGTCCCTCATTCAATCCGAGGGATATCAGCACTGACAGAATGATCATAAGTATCAGAAAAGGCGCTATGTAGCCAAGACCCAGAGCTTTCATCCCGAGTGATTGTTCAAGCACAACCTTTATTTCTTCACCCACTGAGTATGTTTCACCCTGCTTCCTGAACACCTCAATTGTTTTCACCTCCTTGTCCCCGATCGAGCAGGAGCTCCTGACGCGGCAATTTCCGCAAGCTGACTCGGCCATTATATTGACTTTTATCAGTTTATCACTTACATCGCTAATTATGCCGGAATGTTCAATCGTTTCGGAAGAAGCCATTTTTCCAGATTATTTTGGAAGATACAAAAATATTGATGTTTGGATTCTAAAGATTGTTTTTTGTCATGTTTTGGGAAGCCCTAAATAATTTAGATTTAGTATGAATATAAATTAGGATTGATTTGAAATGGTTTTACAGAAATATTTGCCTGAGGGCTCATGTTCCCGTCAGGTTCCGTGGCGGTAAAGTCTGGGGGACTGGAAATATAGGAAGGCTAAGGCCGTTTATTTCAGCTTATTTTGCTCCAGTCCTCCAACTGCGGATGTAGTTTTCTCAGTTGTCTGTCAAGTATCCTGTTTGCGGGTTTTTCAAGCAGAGGGTCTCGTTCAAGTATATCCATGGCATGTTGTCTTGCATACTCCAGTATCCGGCTGTCCCTGCCCAGATGAGATATCTTAAGTTCAAAGGGAAAGCCGCTTTGCATTGTTCCTTCCATATCTCCGGGCCCCCTGAGCTTGAGGTCAGCTTCTGCTATCTCAAAACCATCATTTGTGGTGGTCATGGTTTTTATCCGTTGCCTTGCCTCGTTAGAGAGCTTATGGGAGGTCATCAGGATACAATATGACTGGTCGGCCCCGCGCCCGACCCTTCCCCTGAGCTGATGCAACTGTGATAACCCGAATCTTTCGGCACTTTCTATCACCATAACACTTGCATTGGGAACATCAACACCCACTTCTATAACAGTAGTTGCTACCAGTATATGTGCTGTTCCTGAGATAAACTGCTGCATACCGGTTTCCTTGTTTTTCTGCTTCATGCGTCCATGGACTATGGCAATGACATATGCGGGGGGAGGGAAGGCTCTTGTTATACTTTCATAACCATCTTCCAGATCCTTATAGTCCATTTTCTCGGAGTCTGTGATAAGAGGATACACCACGTATATTTGTCTTCCCAGGGCGATTTGACTTCGCATGAACCCGAAAAGCCTTTCTCTTTGGTTATCATAGTAATGTACAGTTACAACAGGTTTTCGTCCGGGAGGAAGCTCATCAATAACAGACACCTCAAGGTCACCGTACACTGTCATGGCCAGGGTACGGGGAATGGGCGTTGCTGTCATGACAAGCATATGCGGGGGATGCAGGGTTTTTTTCCACATTCTGGCTCGCTGCGCTACACCGAACCTGTGCTGCTCATCAATAATAACCAGTCCCAGGCTCCTGAACTGCACACTCTCTTCTATAAGTGCATGTGTGCCTATCAGGATATTCATCTCTCCTGCTTTAAGCTGCCTGTGCAGGACATCCCGCTCTTTTTTACTGGTGGAGCCTGTCAGGAGTCCGCCAGTGACGGGTAGCCCGGCGAGTATTTCGGTAACTGTTTTAAAATGCTGGGCTGCAAGTATCTCGGTTGGAGCCATCAGGCATGCCTGGTATCCATTGTCAATGGCTATCAGCATGCTCATTATTGCCACCAGTGTTTTGCCGCTGCCAACATCGCCCTGCAGCAGACGGTTCATCTGTTTCCCGGAGCCGGTGTCTTTCCTGATCTCTTTTAAGACCCTTTTCTGGGCTGAGGTTAACTCAAAGGGCAGGTGTTTATGGTAGAAATTGTTTAACAGTTCTCCGACCCTCGTAAAAACAAAACCTTTAACCGTCTGGTTCCTGCCTGTTTTTTGTCTCAGTATGTTAAGCTGCAGGTAAAACAACTCTTCAAATTTTAACCTGTATTCAGCCTTTTTCAGCTTTTCGGCACTCCCGGGAAAATGGATGTTTAAAAGTGCCTCATTTATCCCTTCCAAACCAAGCTTTTTGATGAATTCATCAGGCAGTGTCTCCTCTACTTTCCCTGCTACCAGGCCTAACAGCTTGTTCTGAAGTTTATTTATCACCCTTGAGGTAATAAAGCTGTTTTTCATTTTTTCGCTTGTATTGTAAAAGGCCTGCAAGGCTGAGCTTATTGTCTTCTCTTGTTTATCAGGGTCTTCCATCTCCGGATGCACCAGGTTAACCTTATTGTTAAACAATGAAGGTTTTCCGTAAACCAGGAATTTTTTTCCAGGTTTAACAAGATCCCCGATCCATCTTAATCCCCTGAACCATACAAGCTCAAGGTTCCCTGTCCCGTCAGATATTATTGCCGTCAACCTCCTGTTCCGTCCTGAACCTGCCAGGTCAACTCTTTTTATCACCCCTTCCAGCTGGATATAGGGCAGGTCTCCCGTGATTTGTGAAATCCTGTAAAACCTGGTACGGTCCACATGCTTATACGGGAAATACCAGAGAAGGTCGCCGAAGGTTTTAATATTAAGATCTTTATTCAGGAGTTCGGCCCGTTTCGGTCCAACTCCGGCAAGAAATTTTATGTCTCTGTCAAGTATATCCTGCTGCATCTGATCAGAATGGTTTTCCCTGCACTAAAGTGTGCCTGTTTATTAAGACTGTAATTTGAATATGGTTTGAACAATTCACTGTAAATTCGCGTACAGGTTTTATCTTATATACCATGGGTAAAATTAAACTTTTAATTAAATATTTTGTCTACAGAATCAGGCGAAGAGGCACCAGTGGACATGGAATTCACTCACCTTTTGTATTTGAACTAAACAGGAGTGTACTCAATAGCAGAAATAAATACAGGGAGTATGCTCAGATTAAAAATTACAGGAGGTCGCTGTCCGCAAACAGGGAAATTATTAATGTTTATGATAAGGGAGCTGGTTCCCTTGTTTTCTCATCTGAAAAAAGGGTCATAGGTGACATTCTGAAGTATACTGCAAGCAGCTGTAAAACAGGCAGGCTGCTGTTCAGGCTGGCACGTTATTTCGAACCTCGTAACATCATCGAGTTGGGAACATCACTTGGTTTCGGGACTATGTGCATGGCCTCCGGTTCTGCCCGCGGTACAGTTTACAGCCTGGAAGCCTGTCCCCGTCAACATGAGATTGCAGGGGCTGAACTTAAAAAGGCAGAAGCAGGAAATGTTGAGCTGATAAAAGGAGACTTCAGGGAAGTGCTTCCTGACTTGCTGAACAGGATTGACCAGGTTGATCTTGTCTATTTTGACGGAGATCACAGTAAGGATTCTTTAATATGGCAGTTCCGGACATGCCTGGAAAAAGCTGATCCTTCTTCTGTCTTTGTGGTGGGGGACATACACTGGTCCGATGAAATGGACCGGGCATGGGAAATCCTTTGCAATGATCCGGTGGTGACTTTATCGGTCGATCTGTTTTATTGCGGATTGCTTTTTTTCAGGAAGGGTATGGCTAAACAGCATCATTTGCTCACATACTCTGATTAAGTCAAAAATAATGTTAAAGGATTTTCGTTTTAAGGTTTTTAAGTATAAATTCGGTTTTTTTCCGGAAAATAAGATTTAAACAAACACTTTGTAAATGGAAAACATGATCAACATCAGAAATCTGGTGAAGAACTACAGGGTAGGAACCATAGTTGTCAGAGCTCTTCGCTCGGTTTCGGTCGATATAAAAAAGAATGAATATGTTGCAATAATGGGGCCTTCAGGTTCCGGCAAGTCCACCCTGATGAACATTATCGGTTGTCTTGATACTCCCACCGGCGGACAGTATATTTTGAACAATACAGATGTAAGCAAGCTCGAGGATAATCAGCTTGCTGAGATTCGAAACAAGGAGATAGGATTTGTCTTTCAAACCTTCAACCTGTTACCTCGTTATAATGCTTTTGAAAACATCATGCTGCCCATGGTTTATGCAGGTAAGTCCAAAGCTGAACGGATTGCCCGTGCAGAGGAGGTTGTCGAAAGTGTCGGGCTGACTGACAGGGCGCTTCACAGACCCAATGAATTATCGGGTGGGCAGAAGCAGCGTGTAGCAGTGGCCAGGGCACTTGTAAATTATCCGTCGATTATTCTTGCCGATGAGCCAACAGGTAATCTGGACTCAAAAACTTCAATCGATATTATGAATCTTTTTGATGAGATACACAGTAAGGGTAATACCATTATACTTGTAACTCATGAAGAAGATATTGCAAGGCATGCCCACAGGATCATCCGGTTACGTGATGGTGAAATTGAATCAGATAAAATTAATGAGAATCCGATACAGCTTACAGCACCTGCAAATGCAGAGAAATAGACGTTTGCCCTGAGGCCTGGTGTACCTGACCTCAAGTATTAAACCGGTGAAGGACCATATTAATTTTTTTAATCGTTTGAACAATAGTCCTTGCTAACCGTTTAGGGTAAAAATACATATTTATCAGTCTATTACAGAATAAATCCTTACTCATGAAGATCTACACTAAAACCGGCGATTCCGGCACAACTTCGCTGATAGGTGGAAAAAGAGTCCCCAAATATGATTTACGTATAGAGGCTTATGGAACAGTCGATGAACTGATATCATGGACGGGCCTGATCCGTGACCAGGATATAGATAAAAATACTGTTGATTTGCTTGTTGAGGTGCAGGACAGGCTTATGACCTGTGCATCCTTACTGGCGGCGGACTGTGATGATTGCAAATTAAGGATCCCTTCCCTGAAGGAAGAGGATATCGGGTTACTCGAAAATTCAATTGACCGCATGGAGGAATCGCTGGAGCCACTCTCTTCATTCGTACTGCCCGGTGGCCACACTGTTATATCATATGTTCACATTGCGCGAAATGTTTGCAGGCGCGCAGAGCGTAATGTTTTGAAACTTTCTGCAGAGTTTTCCGTAGATGAACTGGTGATTAAGTATCTCAACCGTTTGTCCGACTATTTATTTGTTTTATCGCGTAAATTGGGAAAAGATTTAAAAGCTGTTGAAATTCTCTGGAAACCCAGGTTGTAAAATTCATTAAATTTTATAAATTTGCACCACTTTATCAAAACGGGTAGTTTTTAATTCAAATAGGAGTTATGTACTGGACGCTTGAATTAGCTTCAAAACTGGAAGATGCTCCATGGCCTGCAACAAAAGATGAGCTGATAGATTATGCCATGAGATCCGGGGCGCCCCTCGAAGTTATTGAAAATCTGCAGGAGATTGAAGATGAGGGTGATATTTATGAGAGTATTGAGGATATATGGCCTGACTATCCCAGTAAAGACGACTTTTTTTTCAACGAAGACGAGTATTGATCTATTTTCTGAACACATCCTCCCAATATATTGGTCTTAAATGATCCAACCACACAAAATTCTGGAGAATCCTTTCCTGGTCTGAAAGATCTTCCAGGGGGTACAGAACAGCCTCAGGCCTGTTCAGAAACCTTATCCTGTCGGGCTTACTGTCTTTAAGAAAGATCATCAGATTGGCACTTGCAGCCTTATTAATACCTATGATTTCTTCGTTTTCAACCGGGTAATAAAGTGTTTCGGCATTTCCCATAACATGCACCCTGTAAAGCTCCCCGTCCCGGAAATATCCGAGAATATCCTTGCCTTTTATCTGGTTATAGAGTCCGGGCTCCTCCTCGGATGCAACAAATGAAGAATTGGTCATGACAATATGATCCACTTCGCCACCCCGGGAATGTATCTCCATGAACTCGGAGGTCAACTGGCTGTCGTCAGTCCAGACAACAGGTTCACCAAACATAAATACAATGGAGTCCCTCATATTGTAATACAGAGAGTCGCATTTACCCTGCATGTCATTGCTGAAGAATCTTACCCCGTAATATGCGACCATTATTCTTACCGTGTCATTTTCTGAAAGGCTTTCATGATCCAAAGGTTCAGCGGCCAGTGTGTCTGCAACTGCGGCA
>SLOS01000410.1 GCA_007132365.1 Bacteroidales bacterium
TGATTTTATACGACAAAAATAATATTATTATACGTATAAAGCAAATATAACCTTTGATTGATATTTGTTGTTAAGATTTTCTGATTATTTCACTGATTGCGGCAGCCAGTTCAACAAGCTTCTTACAATCAACAATCCCGATATTGTCTTTCGGGGTATGTGTAATATCCTGGTTATCTATATTTTCAATAAACCATTCTGAAGATACTGCAATTGCCGGCCTTCCATAATGAAGAAAAATGCTGTGATCACCCTGGGGCCAGGGTTTTCCTTCGGTGATACCCGGATACTTATCTACAATCCGGTCAGCAATGTCCCGCAACGGATCCGGCAGTTCATAATATGAAAATGCTGTTTTCCCCTCTTTGTATCCGGCACCGTCAATATTTATATTGAAAAGGATATTCTCAAATTTGCCCTGGTTTGCCATAATCCACGCCATCTGGCCGGGAACCGAATAGTAATCTTCTCCGTTGAAAGCTACGATCTCAATTTGCCGATTGCCGGAATAATCCTTCAGCATGCCGGCCAGAAGCAGCAGGACAACCACACCTGTTGCATTGTCTATTGCCCCGGGAGAGCCTTTTTTCGAGTCAATATGTGCGGTTATTACTATCCTGTCGTTTCCACGCTGCCCCTTACTGCCGGTTACATTGTATCCTTTGTCGGGAATCCTTTCCGATCTGGAATTAAGTATAACCTCCTTTCCGGTAAAAGCTGAAAGTTTCCTGCCTTCCTCCTCGGTCATATATACGGATGGCACGTTGAAGTCGCCGTCCTCAATCAGGGGAAAAGGGTATACACCCCCTGCCAGCGCAGCGTTCCTCCCTGTTGCGCATATAATAGCTTTCGCGCCAGAATTTTCAAGAAGAGAGATGATCCTTTGGTGGCTTTCGGGATTATAGAAAACGAAATTCTTTGGCATCAGCTGCTCGCCAGCGATCTCACCATGCAGCAGGATAACCTTGTCCCTGAAGCCGCCCTTTTCCAGCTCGCTTATGGAGGAGGCACTTTTCATTACAGCCTTTACCGAGCAGCCAATTGACCATGGACTGACCATAACATTAAAGTCTTTATTACCTGCATGAAGGGTTGCCCCTCCATCGATCCAGTCCACCGCCTCAAATACGTGTGATTCCGTTTCCCATCCCATGGCCTCCAGTTGCTTTCTGAAGAAGCGGGTAGCGTCTCTGTTCCCCTGGCTACCCGTGGTCCTTTCCTTTATGTCCTCACAAAAAGTCTTCAGCCATTCGCGACATTTTTCATTCAGACCACTATTGTTTATCATGATAATTCAATGCTTCCGTGTAATATCCCTGACGATTGAATTGAACTTCGCAACCTCTTCCATAACAGGGCTGTGAGCAGAGTTCTCAAAGCTATAGAATCCTTTTTCCGGAGCTTTCAGCTGGTCATAAAATTCTTTGGCAATGCAATGCGGAGTTGTATAGTCCCACTTTCCGTGGAAGATATATACAGGCAGCTGCATGCTATCTATATCGTTAAAAAGATTTGCATGGATCACCTCATTCCACATATGCTCCATTGAAAACATGCCCCCATTCATGAAATTAAGTTTGTTGCCAATTGTATATTCTCTGGCTTTAAACACTAATTTAACCAGTGGCCACATTCCCCTGATATCCCGGGTGGTTCCGCCGCCGAATCTATTTACGTATATTCTTTGTTTCGTCATATAATCAATCCACTCCTTGCCGCTGGCATTCAAATCAGGAATGTTTAATCCGGCCAGTGCTTCAGCGGCTTTCTTATCATTACGCTCACGGGCCTCTTCTTTTGCCCATTCTAATCCGATTTGCTCTCCCCTGAACTGATCTGCTACCTGTCCGATCCCAAAATAGGCCAGATAAAGCTCAGGATATTTGTGTGCGGTCATTATTCCCAATAATGATCCCCATGAATGGCCCATAATATATATCCTGTCCTGTTTGAATCGTTCTGACAGATATTCACTGAGTTCCCTGGTATCTGAAATAAACTGTTCCATATTCATGCTTTCAACTGGAATATCCTTGGACCAGGACTTGCCCGCCCCACGCTGTTCCCAGTAAACCATTACGAAGTTATTTTCGATATCAGTATTAAAATGTTTCATGAAGGCAATTTCCGGACTACCCGGTCCGCCATGCAGGAAAAGCATTACAGGTTTGGTTGAATCTGCACCCCTGATTATGATATACTGATCAAGTCCGCCGAGGTTGACCTTCTCAATAGCAGAAATGCTTCCCTCCAGAGGGTTTCCGTCCGGGCCGTATATTGGTTCGGGTTTTCCGGGACTGATAATCCACAGCGCCACAAAAAGCCCTGTAACTATTGTTAATATCCCTACTATGATGTAGAGGCTTACTTTAATTATTCTTTTTCTCATTGTTTAATGTTTTTGTAGCTTATATTTTAAATTCTTGCTTTTTTTGTCAGAATATTATATAAGAGCTTTTTGGTTCTGGCTATGCCAGGTTAGGTATGTTTAAAATTACGCTCCGGAATATATCTTTACTATCGAGACTGACCGCAAATGGTCAAATAGCACGCCAGATGTTGTAAAGTGCAATAAAGCAGGATATTAAAGCAGTAACCTTTAACTAAACAGTGTACGTTTGCAAACATACCTGTTCGTTACCGGACACGATCTGCATGGATAGCCAATATTCCGTATTTCTGGTTCGCTTAATGCTGAACCGGTGAGAGCTGGGAGGTAAAGATTTCCACCCCGGTTAGTCTGTTATCCTTGAAATAATGGTAACATAATTTTTGCCGTATTTTTTTGCACATTTCGGACAGGTAGTGTACCACATGAACATGTTATCTATATTTAAACTTTTTGATCCGGCAGTGGTTTGGAAGTCGTTGATCCATTTTCCGGTTTGACTGAAAGGGCCTTCATAAACCTTGCTAAAATATTTACCGTTCAGGGTGATGTTTGCAGCTCCAGGCAATTCCTTGTCCACCGCAAGGTAAAGATTCATATTCCATTTTGAAGTATGCTCAGAAAGGCACAACCAATCAGGTACTGTGGCTTCTGAATCCCTGACCTTCCTGTCGAGTCGCCTCATTACCTGGCCGAAGTTGAGAGGCATATGGAATAGGGTAATTACCCTGTCCTTGATAAATTTCTTGTCCTTCCACTCGAGTACTTTGTCATCCCA
>SLOS01000218.1 GCA_007132365.1 Bacteroidales bacterium
GTTAAAATAATGGAAACAAGGCCTTTGAGCAAAGATAAATGCTGGAGGTTAGTAGAAATAATTGAAAGAGCAAAATAGCGATGATACAACAAGAAAGCAGATTGGGCGTAGCTGACAATTCCGGGGCAAAAGAGGTGCTTTGCATCAGGGTGCTTGGCGGTAGCGGCAAAAGATACGGAAAGGTTGGTGATAAAATAGTTGTCACCGTAAAGAGCGCCATACCCTCCGGAGAGATCAAAAAAGGCACCGTCAGCAAAGCAGTCATTGTCCGCACCAAAAAGGAAATCCGGAGAAATGACGGCTCATATATACGTTTTGATGACAATGCTGTTGTTCTTCTGAACAATGTTGGTGAAATAAGGGGTACCAGGATTTTCGGGCCTGTTCCGCGCGAGCTTCGTGAGAAATATATGAAGATCGTTTCCCTTGCACCGGAAGTTTTATAAATTATAAAAAAACAGATTTATGGGCAGAAAATACCATATTAGAAAGGGCGATACGGTTTATGTGCTATCAGGCGAATCAAGGGGTCAGCAGGGACGGGTACTTGATGTCATCACCAGGGATGGGAAAGCCATAGTTGAAGGTGTGAATATGGTCTCACGCCATACCAAGCCTAATGCCAGGCATACCCAGGGAGGAATAATCAAGAAGGAGGCTCCGGTAAATATTACAAACCTTATGCTGGTGGACCCTTCAACCGGAAATCCTACCCGGATCGGCAGAAGGTTGAATGAAGAAAATAAATTGGTACGTTATTCTAAAAAAACAGGGGAGGAAATCAAGTAATGGACTACAGGCCTTCACTTAAGGATAGATATTACAAGGAAATTGTGCCTGCTCTCAAGAAAGAGTTTAATTACAAAACAGTGATGCAGGTTCCCAGGTTACAGAAGATAGTCATCAACCAGGGGGTTGGTGATGCTGTAGCGGACAAGAAGCTGATTGAGACAGCCCAGGCTGAACTTACTTTAATAGCAGGTCAGAAAGCTGTTCAAACAGTTTCGAGAAAGGATATCTCCAACTTCAAGCTCAGGCGTGATATGCCTATCGGTGTACGTGTCACATTGCGAAGGGACAGGATGTATGAATTTCTTGAGCGGCTTGTTGCAGCAGCCTTGCCCAGGATAAGGGATTTTCGGGGAGTAAGCGCAAAATTTGACGGCAGGGGGAACTATACCCTTGGTATAACTGAACAGATAATTTTTCCGGAAATAGATATTGACAAGATCAATAAAATACTTGGAATGGAAATCAGTTTTGTTACAACTGCACGCACTGATGAGGAGGGATTTGCTCTTCTTCGGGAGTTTGGAGTACCATTTAAAAACGTTAAAAAGAATTAATCATGGCAAAAGAGTCAATGAAAGCCCGTGAAGTACGCCGGCAGAAACTGGTTGACCGCTATGCGGATAAACGGGCAAAACTGAAGGCTGAAGGAGATTATATAGGTTTAAGCCTTTTGCCCCGTAACAGTAATCCGATCCGGTTGCATAACCGATGTAAACTTACCGGGCGACCAAAAGGTTATATGCGCCAATTCGGAGTGAGCAGGATTACATTCAGGGAAATGGCCTCCAAAGGGCTTATCCCCGGAATAAAAAAAGCAAGTTGGTAGTTAATTTTTAAAAACAAATAAAAGATGACAGATCCGATAGCAGATTATCTTACACGGCTGAGAAACGCCATGATGGCAAAGCATAAGATTGTAGAGATTCCTGCTTCCAACGTAAAAAAAGATATTACCAGGATTCTTTATGAGAAGGGTTATGTTCTGAACTATAAATTTGAAGATGACGGGGTACAGGGAATCATTAAGATTGCCCTTAAATACCATCCCGAATCAAAACAGCCGGCCATAAAATCCCTTCGCCGGGTAAGCCGTCCCGGACTGCGACAGTATAAGGGGAAGGATGATCTGCCAAGAGTGCTGAACGGACTGGGTATTGCCATTTTATCGACATCTCAGGGAGTTATGTCTGACAAGGAAGCCAGGAAGAAGAGCATTGGAGGCGAAGTATTGTGTTATGTATATTAATTGGAGGAATTGATCAATGTCAAGAATAGGATATGCACCTATAGAATTGCCCGAAAAAGTTAACGTATCAATTGACGGTAATAACCTGGTCAGTGTTAAGGGGCCCCTTGGTGAGCTTTCACAGCAGGTTGACCCGCGTATTGAAGTCAAAATTGAAGATAACCAGGTTACTTTGGGCAGGTCTTCAGAAGATAACAAGACCAAATCTATGCATGG
This sequence comes from Bacteroidales bacterium, assembly GCA_007132365.1. Lineage (GTDB taxonomy): Bacteria > Bacteroidota > Bacteroidia > Bacteroidales > PUMT01 > PXAP01. Next base: position 2,255 of record SLOS01000218.1, read on the forward strand.
GTTATACCGTTCGCTTATTTACAATATGGTGGAAGGTGTATCCAATGGCTATGAAATCAAGCAGGAGCTTGTTGGTGTCGGGTTCCGGGCGGAAGCTAATGGACAACTCCTGGAACTAAGCGTTGGCTTCTCACACGATATTCATTTTGAGATCCCCAAAGAAGTTGAAGTGGAGACAAAAACAGAAAGGCGAAGCAATCCCATCATCACCCTGAAAAGTATTGACAAGCAGCTTTTGGGGCAGGTAGCGGCGAAGATCAGGTCTTTGAGGAAACCTGAACCATACAAGGGCAAAGGAATTAAGTTTGTAGGTGAGCAGCTCAGAAAGAAGGCCGGCAAATCTGCAAGTGTTTAATAAAATTCAAAATCGGTAATCAATCATGGCTTTAACTAAGCTTAAAAGAAGAAAGCGGATAAAAATGAGGATCCGCAAACATGTTTCCGGAACCGGGGAGCGGCCGCGTATGACCGTTTTCCGCAGTAACAGGGAGATGTATGTACAACTGGTCGATGACCTGAACGGCAGAACGCTCGTTGCTGCCTCATCGCTCAAAAAGGATGAGGAAACAGCTGATAAAATTAACAAGATCGAACAGGCAAAACAAGTTGGAAAACTTATTGCGGAGAAATCTCTTGAAAAAGGTATTGCAAATGTAGTATTTGACAGAAATGGATATTTATATCATGGCAGGGTTAAGGCCTTGGCTGATGCTGCCAGGGAAGGAGGATTAAAATTTTAGGTTATGTCAACAACAATAAGAAAAGTAAAAACCAGTGATCTGGAGCTGAAAGACCGTGTTGTCAGCATTCAGCGTGTTACCAAAGTAACCAAGGGAGGCCGCACATTCAGTTTTTCGGCTATTGTAGTGGTTGGTAATGAGGACGGGATCGTAGGTTACGGACTTGGCAAAGCCAATGAAGTGACAACTGCAATATCCAAAGGGATTGAGGACGCGAAAAAGAACCTGGTGCGGGTGCCGATCCATAAAGGTACGATACCTCACGAACAATATGCAAAATATGGTGGTGCAAGGGTATTTCTCAAGCCTGCTTCCCATGGTACGGGGGTTGTTGCAGGAGGGGCGATGCGCGCAGTTCTGGAAAGTGTGGGAATAACCGATGTGCTTGCCAAATCAAAGGGATCATCAAACCCGCATAACCTGGTTAAGGCTACTTTTGATGCACTTATGGAATTGAGAGATGCTCACACAGTTTCCGAACTCAGAGGCATTCCGCTGGATAAAGTTTTTAACGGATAGATTTTAAATTACTGTCATGGCAAAGATCAGGATTACACAGATTAAAAGTAAAATTGGAAGCAACCATCGCCAGAAAAGGACTTTGGAGGCATTGGGACTGAAACGTATAAACGACAGCGTTGAAACTGAATCCACTCCGCAGATAGCCGGGATGCTGGATAAAGTTCGTCATTTGCTAAGGATTGAACAGATTAAATAAAATAATATTATTACAGATATGGATTTGAGTAATTTAAAACCTGCTAAAGGCTCAATAAAACGTGAAAAGAGGTTGGGACGAGGTGAAGGTTCTGGCAGGGGCGGAACCTCCACAAAAGGTCACAAAGGACAGAAATCACGTTCAGGGTACAGCAAACAGTTCGGATTTGAAGGCGGACAGATGCCCCTGCAGAGAAGGGTGCCCAAATTCGGGTTCAGGAATATAAACCGCAAATCCTATAAAGGGATCAACATAGGTGTCTTGCAGAGCCTTTCTGAAAAAACGGGCACAGCATCAATAGATTTACAGACTCTTATCAGTGCCGGGTTTGCCTCAAAGAATGATCTGATAAAAATTCTGGGAGACGGGACGCTTGATGCAAAAATTGAGGTGAAGGCACATGCATTTTCCAAATCGGCCCGGGAAGCAATTGAAAAATCTGGTGGCTCTGCTGTAAAAATATAATATTTTTTATGAAGAAATTCATTGAAACCATAAAGAACATTTTTAAGATTGAGGATCTTCGCTCAAGGATTTTATATACCCTCGGGATATTGCTTATCTACCGGCTTGGTTCCTTTGTTGTGTTGCCCGGCATAGATCCCTACCAGTTGGCTGCTCTTCGTGACCAGACATCCGATGGTATCCTGGGACTTCTTGATATGTTTTCGGGGGGTGCTTTTGCCAATGCTTCTATTTTTGCCCTGGGTATCATGCCCTATATTTCCGCATCTATTGTTGTCCAGTTGCTTGGAATTGCGATTCCCTATTTTCAAAGGCTTCAGCGTGAAGGAGAAAGCGGGAGGAGAAAGATCAATCAAATTACAAGGTATCTTACTGTACTTATTCTTATTTTCCAGGGACCGGCATACCTGACGAACCTTCGTGTGCAGGTTCCCAATGCCTTCGTGCTGGAAGGTCCTATGTTTTGGGCTTTCCTGGTAATCATCCTTATTTCAGGAACCATGTTCGTTATGTGGCTTGGTGAACGTATTACCGATAAAGGAATAGGGAACGGTATTTCCCTGATTATCATGGTAGGGATAATTGCCCGTCTGCCTTTTGCCCTGTTTGCTGAGTTTTTCTCAAAACTTGAACAGCAGCAGGGAGGAGGATTGATAATGTTTATCGTAGAGATGGTCGTTCTGTTCTTTGTTTTCATGGGAGTTATTTTACTTGTTCAGGGGACAAGACGAATTCCCGTACAGTATGCCAAACGGATTGTTGGCAATAAACAGTATGGTGGTGTAAGACAGTACATTCCGCTTAAAGTAAATTCTGCAGGTGTTATGCCGATTATTTTTGCACAGGCCCTGATGTTCATTCCGCTTACACTGTCGAGTTTTGCCCCTACAGAGGCAATGACGGGCTTTGCTGCAGCATTCAGTAACTTTACAGGATTCTGGTATAACTTTACCTTTGCGGTATTGATTATTCTGTTCACATATTTCTATACGGCCGTAACCATTAATCCGGGCCAGATGGCAGAAGACATGAAGCGTAACGGGGGATTCATCCCGGGTGTAAAACCGGGAAAGAAGACAGTTGAGTTTCTTGATACCATTATGTCCAGGATAACACTTCCCGGGTCGATGTTCCTTGCATTGGTTGCAATTTTACCTGCATTTGCAATGCTTGCCGGAGTCAACTCTCAGTGGGCCCAGTTTTATGGCGGAACATCTTTGCTTATTATGGTGGGAGTGGTTCTGGATACATTGCAGCAGATAGAGAGCCATTTGCTTATGCGACATTATGACGGTCTTATGAAATCCGGCAGAATCAAAGGAAGAAGCGGCGGAGGCCCAATCTGACCTTAAATATTAGTTCTTTGATGTTAAATGAAAAGACAAGGGAAGCAATAGAGTTTATGAGGGAGTGCAATCTGCTGGTTTCAAAAACACTTGCAGAAGTTGCAAAGATTGTTGAACCCGGTGTCACTACCCTGGAACTTGACCGAATAGCTGAGGAGTATATTCTTGATCATGGAGGGGTTCCCGGTTTCAAGGGATATAACGGATTCCCGAAAACACTTTGTACATCGGTTAACTCGCAGGTCGTTCATGGTATACCTTCGGGATATGTACTCAAGGAAGGGGATATTGTTTCAGTTGATTGCGGTGTAAGGATGAACGGCTATTATGGAGATACGGCCTATACCTTTGCTGTGGGTGAACTTTCTGATGATGTTGCTGAACTGCTAAGGGTTACTCATGAATGCCTCCATCAGGGCATAGAGCAGGCTGTTGCAGGGAAAAGGCTCGGTGATATCGGACATGCAGTTCAAACACATGCAGAGAGTTCGGGGTTTTCGGTAGTGCGGGAAATGGTAGGTCACGGACTGGGGGAGAGCCTGCATGAGGAGCCGGAAGTTCCCAATTATGGCAGGCGTGGGCGAGGTCCCCTTTTGAGAAGTGGTATGGTTTTATGCATAGAGCCGATGATCAATCTCGGCAGCAGGCATATTATCCAGGACTCAGATGGCTGGACCATACGTACCAGAGACGGCAAGCCCTCCGCACACTATGAACTGGCGGTGGTTACAGGAAAAGAAAAAGCAGACATATTGTCAACATTCAAATATATTGAAGAAGAATTATTTAACAATAACAAGGGGTTACCATGGCAAAACAAAAAGCCATAGAACAAGATGGAACAATTGTTGAAGCCTTATCCAATGCAATGTTTAAGGTTGAACTTGAGAACGGGCATACAATTATTGCCCATATTTCGGGAAAAATGAGAATGCATTATATTAAAATTCTTCCCGGCGACAAGGTCAAGGTGGAGATGTCACCATACGACCTCACCAAAGGAAGAATTTGTTACAGGTATAAATAATAAAACGATTTGGATATGAAGGTAAGGGCCTCGGTAAAAAAGAGAAGTACAGACTGTAAGATAGTCCGCCGAAAAGGACGTTTGTACGTGATTAACAAAAAGAATCCCAAATTCAAACAAAGACAGGGATAGTGTAAATTTAGCTTCTAAATTAAATATTAATTATGGCAAGAATAGTTGGTGTAGACTTACCAAAAAACAAAAGGGGCGAAGTAGGATTGACTTATATTTTCGGGATAGGTCGCAGTACAGCCGTCCAGATTTTGAACGAAGCTGGTATCGACAGGAATATAAAGGTAAAGGACTGGGATGATGATCAGCTAACCAGTATCAGGAATATTATTAATGAGAAACTGAAGGTTGAGGGTGAATTGCGCTCATCTGTGCAGATGAATATTAAGAGATTGATGGATATTGGCTGTTACAGGGGCATCCGTCACCGTATCGGTCTGCCTGTGCGCGGACAAAGCACCAAGAACAATGCAAGAACCCGTAAGGGCAGAAAGAAAACCGTTGCCAACAAAAAAATGGCTACTAAATAATCTTTTATAATGGCGAAGAAAACAGGTACATCAAAAAAACGAGTTGTCAAAGTGGAGCCTGTGGGTCAGGCGCATATACATGCATCGTTTAACAATATAATCATTACCCTGACAAATAATAACGGACAGGTAATATCATGGTCTTCTGCTGGGAAAAACGGATTTCGTGGTTCCAAGAAGAATACCCCATATGCCGCGCAGGTATCAGCTGCGGATTGTGCAAAAAAAGCTTATGATCTTGGATTGCGCAAGGTCAAGGTGTTTGTTAAAGGACCCGGCTCGGGGCGTGAATCTGCTATCAGAACCATTCATACTTCGGGAATTGAGGTTTCCGAGATAGTGGATGTTACTCCACTGCCACATAACGGTTGCCGTCCGCCCAAGCGCAGACGGGTATAACATTATTGATAAGTCATTAAATATAAATAACCTATTCATTAAGATGGCAAGATATACAGGACCAAGATCAAAAATTGCAAGAAAATTCGGTGAGCCGATATTCGGACCCGATAAGGTATTTGAAAAGAAAAACTATCCTCCCGGTATGCATGGTAATATGCGGAAAAGAAAGAAAACTTCCGAATATGGAGTGCAGTTGCAGGAAAAGCAAAAGGCCAAGTTTACATACGGGGTGCTCGAGCGGCAGTTCTCAAATCTGTTTAAAAGAGCATCACGTTCAAAAGGTATTACTGGTGAAGCTTTGCTTCAACTACTTGAGTCGCGTCTGGACAATGTGGTTTTCCGCATAGGGATCGCACCAACACGTGCTGCTGCAAGGCAGCTTGTCTCACACAGGCATATTACTGTTAACGGTAAGGTCTTGAACATCCCTTCATATATAGTTAAAGCCGGTGAATTTGTAGGAGTAAGGGAAAAATCAAAATCACTTGAGGTTATTACCGAATCGCTGACCGGAAGCAGGCGAAATGCATATTCCTGGATTGAATGGGATGCAGAGAAAATGACAGGAAGGTTTTTGAATATGCCTGAAAGGGAAGATATTCCTGAAAATATAAAAGAACAATTGATTGTAGAATTGTACTCAAAATAAAATTGTAATGGCCATATTAGCATTTCAGAAACCAGAACAAGTTATAATGCTTGAATCTACCGATACGCACGGCAAATTCGAGTTCCGTCCCCTTGAACCGGGGTATGGTATCACTATTGGCAATACACTCAGGAGGGTTCTCCTTTCATCACTGGAAGGTTATGCCATAACTACCGTAAAGATCTCAGGAGTTGATCATGAGTTTTCAACTATTCCCGGTGTAATCGAAGATGTGACTGAGATTGTGCTTAACCTTAAACAGATCAGGTTCAAGAAGCAGATTGAAGATACCGAAGGAGAAAGAGTATCTGTCTCCATATCGGGACAAGAAGAGTTCAAAGCAGGAGATCTGTCAAGATTTTTAAGTGGTTTTGTGGTATTGAACCCCGACCTGCTTATATGCCGGCTGGAGCCTGACACCAAATTGCAGATTGAGCTGAATATAAACAAGGGACGGGGATATGTACCTTCTGAGGAAAACAAACCTGTTGATACCGAGTTCGGGCTGGTTGCCGTTGATTCGATATTCACTCCGATAAAGAATGTAAAGTATACAGTAGAGAATTTCAGGGTAGAGCAGAAAACCGATTATGAAAAACTGATCTTTGAGATTCAGACCGACGGGTCTATACATCCTAAAGAGGCTCTTAAGGAATCAGCAAAGATTCTTATCTATCATCTCATGCTCTTTTCTGATGAAAAGATCACATTGGAGACTGATGAGAAGTTTGCCAACGAAGAGTTTGACGAAGAGGTATTGCATATGCGACAGCTACTGAAATCAAGGCTCGTGGACCTTGACCTTTCAGTAAGAGCTTTGAATTGCCTTAAGGCGGCAGAGGTTGAAACACTTGGAGATCTTGTGAAATTCAATAAAAACGATCTTCTCAAATTCAGGAACTTTGGTAAGAAATCTCTTACAGAGCTTGATGAATTGCTTGAATCAATGAACCTGAACTTCGGGATGGATATATCAAAATATAAATTAGACAAGGAATAAGTGAAATGAGACACAGAAAGAAGTTAAATCATTTGGGAAGGACCAGTTCTCACAGGAAAGCCATGCTGGCCAATATGGCATCCTCACTGATACTGCATAAACGAATCACAACAACAGTGGCAAAAGCCAAAGCATTAAGGATTTATGTTGAACCTTTGCTTACCAGATCAAAAAATGATTCTACCCATTCAAGAAGAATGGTATTCAGTTACCTGAAAAACAAATATGCTGTTTCTGAACTTTTCCGCGAGGTGTCTCCAAAGATAGCTGAAAGACCCGGTGGTTATACCAGGATTTTGAAAACAGGATCACGGCTTGGTGACAATGCAGATATGTGTATTATTGAGCTGGTGGACTATAACGAGAATATGCTTGCTGCGAAGGAAGAAACTAAAACCACCACAAAACGTCGCAGAAGAGGACGGGGCAAAAAATCAGACACCACCGCTGAACCGGTATCCACTGTTAAACAGAAGGAGAAGCCAACCGGAACAGAGTTGAAGGATGAAACTGGCTCCGGTGAGGCACCTGCCACCGGGAAGAAAGAGGATGCACCTGCCGCCGGGAAGCAGGAGGATGCACCTGCCACCGGGAAGAAAGAGGATGCACCTGCCACCGGGAAGAAAGAGGATGCACCTGCCGCCGGGAAGCAGGAGGAGACACCTGCCGACGGGAAGCAGGAGGATGCACCTGCCGACGGGAAGCAGGAGGATGCACCTGCCGACGGGAAGCAGGAGGAGGACGGTAAGGATAAAAAGTCCTCTGACGGGAATGGTACATCTTCAGATACAGAAAAATAGGAACAACCAAAAAAAGAGCTACTTATGGAAAGGATGAGGACGTAATTCCTTGTCCTTTTTCTGCAAATAATTGTTTAATTACTTAAAAATTTTAATACTATGGGACAAATTGCCCGGATACATGCCAGACAAATTCTTGATTCCCGCGGGAATCCGACGATTGAAGCTGAAGTAATAACACAAAGTGGCTTTTTCGGACGCGCTGCAGTTCCGTCAGGCGCCTCAACAGGGGTACATGAAGCTGTGGAATTGCGTGATGGAGATAAATCCAAATATCTTGGTAAAAGCGTGGAGAATGCTGTTAACAATGTCAATACCCTGATAAATGATGAACTGACAGGTTATGATGTCCAGGATCAAAACAGTATTGATGCTGCTATGATCCAGCTTGATGGTACGGAGAACAAAAGCAAGCTGGGAGCAAACGCCATACTTGGTGTTTCTCTCGCCGTTGCCCGCGCTGCTGCTGCTTCAACCGGCCAGGATCTTTTTCGCTATATTGGCGGGGTGAATGCCAATACATTGCCCGTGCCTATGATGAACATTCTGAATGGCGGTTCTCATGCGGACAACAAGATAGATATCCAGGAATTTATGATTATGCCTGTAGGTGCCTCTTCATTTTCCGAAGGCCTCCGGATGGGCGCGGAGATCTTTCATAACCTGAAAAGTGTTCTCAAGAATAGCGGCCATTCCACTAATGTTGGAGACGAAGGCGGATTCGCCCCAAACCTTGGCTCCAATGAAGAAGCAATAGAGGTTGTACTGGAAGCCATAAAGCAAGCCGGATACAAACCCGGTGAGGATATTGTGATTGCCCTTGATGCAGCTGCTTCAGAGTTCTACAACAAGGAGAAGAAGGTTTATGAATTTGAATCTACTGGCCAGACATTTACCAATATTCAACTGGTTGACTTCTGGAAGGAATGGGCCGATAAATACCCGATAGTTTCAATTGAGGACGGGTTTGACGAGGATGACTGGGAAGGCTGGAATGCTTTGTACAAGGCGTTAGGGGAAAAAGTACAACTGGTAGGAGACGATCTTTTTGTTACAAATGTAAAGCGTCTGCAGAGAGGTATAGATGAAGGGTCAGCCAATTCCATACTTATAAAAGTTAACCAGATCGGGACACTCACTGAAACTATCAATGCCGTTCAGCTTGCAACCAGCAACCAGATGACTTCAATTATTTCCCATCGCTCCGGAGAGACTGAAGATAACTTTATTGCTGATCTTGCTGTTGCACTTAATACCGGACAGATCAAAACAGGTTCTGCTTCCCGGTCCGACAGGATTGCGAAATACAATCAGTTGCTCAGGATAGAAGAGACCCTTGGTGACCTGGCAAAATATCCCGGTAAAAGCTTCAAGTATTACAGAAAATAGATCACAGGTTTAAGTTGTTCCATAAGGGGGGCTGAGCCCCCTTTTTTTTGTCTTGCAGTTTCCTGTAATTTCAGATATTTGGCATAGTTGATGAATTTTATTAGCTTTATGACAATTATCATATAACTTTAATATTATGGATCATATTAAAAAGAAATTTGTAGAGAAAGCCCTGCCGAGAGTAGCAGAATTCAAGGAACTTGTATCCGAACACGGAGACAAGGTCATCGGTGAGGTAACTATAGGGAGCGTTCTTACCGGTATGAAGGGAACAGTAAGTCTGCTCACCGACACATCAAAACTCGATCCTGAGGAGGGAATACGTTTCAGGGGATATTCAATTCCAGAACTGAGAAAAAATCTGCCTAAGGTCAGCCCGGAAGGTGAGCCATTGCCTGAGGGACTTTTTTACCTTATGCTTACCGGTGATATGCCTTCAGGTGACGATGTTGCATTTTTAAGCAAGGAATGGGCGTCACGGTCCGCTCTGCCTGACTATGTTTACAAGGTGATTGATGCACTTCCTCAGAATACCCGCCCGATGGTACAGTTCTCTACTGCTATTCTCTCCATGGCATCAGATTCCAAATTCATGGCAGCTTACATGAAGGGAATCAGGAAGCAGGATTACTGGGATTCAACTTATGAGGATGTAATGGACCTGATTGCACGTCTTCCCATGATAGCGGCATATATTTATCGCAGGATGTATCATGACAACAAGCAGATAGGATCTGATCCATCAATGGATTGGGCAGCGAATCTGGCTCATATGATGGGATTCGAAAACTATGAGGTGCAAAGGCTTATGAGGCTTTACA
>SLOS01000048.1 GCA_007132365.1 Bacteroidales bacterium
CCATACGGTTGGACATCTCCCTGAGAGCCTGTGCCCAGCGCGATGTTGAGTCGGCCAGAAGCAGAACTCTAAGACCCATTGCACGATAATATTCCGCTAATGTCATCGCCGTATAAACAGACGCCTCCCTGGCAGCTACGGGCATATTGGAGGTGTTTGCAATAATGGTGGTTCTTTCCATCAGCTTCCTTCCTGTTCTGGGATCATCAATCTCGGGAAACTCGGCAAATATCTCCACTACCTCGTTGGCCCTTTCACCACAGGCAGCAACAACAACTATATCGGCCTCAGCCTGTTTTGATATGGCATGCTGCAGCACTGTCTTGCCACTTCCAAACGGCCCTGGTATAAACCCGGTACCGCCTTCAACGATAGGATTAAGAGTATCCATTGTCCTTACCCCTGTTTCAAGAAGTTTGAAAGGACGGGGTTTATTTTTAAAAGCTTTAATGGGTACCTTGACTGGCCATTTCTGCACCATGGTAACGGGCACTTCATTATCCTTGCTGTCGAGCAATACAGCTATGGTATCGTTGATGGTATAATCACCCTCACCAGCCACGCTTTTCACTTTATAACGGCCTTCAAACTTAAAGGGGACCATGATCTTGTGCGGTTGCTCATTCTCATTTACCTCTCCAAGCCAGTCGCCTGCTGCCACAGAATCTCCGGCTTTGGCGAGTGGTTTAAATGCCCATTTCTTTTCACTGTCCAGCGCAGCGGTATAGTCTCCTCTTTTCAGGAACAGACCGTCCATCTTGTTCAGGTCATGTTGAAGGCCGTCATAATTCTTTGAAAGAATACCCGGACCAAGGGTCACCTCGAGCATACCTTTGGAAAATTCAACACTGGTGCCGACTTTTAAACCCCTTGTGCTCTCAAATACCTGGATATAGGCACGTTTTTCAAATACCTTGATGACCTCGGCCATTAGCTTTATATCATCCTCTATGATATAACATATTTCATTTTGAGAAACCGGACCGTCAACATCCACCATTACAAGGTTGGCGATGACACCGGTTACTTTACCCCTGGTTAAATTTTTTTCTGCGTTCATGTGAATATTATTATACTTTGTCTGTTACTTGCTGTTACGTGATTCATTTATCATAAATTCTTTTGGAAATTCATAACTCTGTGCCAGCTGATCAAGAAGCTTTCTGAACATCTCTCTTCCGGTTTCATAATCCATATCAAGCCAGCGTTTTACCAACTGCAATTTTTTAACAAAAGCCAGAAGGACCTCTATGGTGAAATAGTTGAATGTGTTACGTTCATCCATAAATTCCCAGCGCATTGTATCCATTGCGCGCTCCCTTTCCAGCAGGTTCTCATTTTCCTGGATAGTGACAAGCTTTTCCATGGAACCGAAATCATTACCCAGTCCGAAATCCTTGAGTGTACTTTTTTTGACCGCCTGAACAATATAATTATCTCCTATTAAATACTTGTCTCCTTTTAGCTTATGCTTCCGGACATTAAACCCTGCAACTATATTTTTCAGGTTCAGGTCGAATTCAAACCACTCACGCAAATAATTATTCGGGCATTGCAACAGATATTCATAATAGAGCCATGTAAGCTGGTCTTCCCACGACAGGCCCTCAAAAAGAGGTGTTTCGGATTTATATGCAGTGACGAATCTTTGCATATATTCCGGGGTGACAGATGGCTCTTTTATCTCCTCCTCAAGTTCATCCCGGGTATACTTCCCGGACTCATCAAAAGGCCCATCTGATTTCTGCAGCAGGTTTAAAAGATTGGAATTATCGGCGGGTAAAAACAAAAGTTCAACCAGTTTATAATCATCCGGATGAAGATGATTCCTCAGCTCTTCTTTGAACTCCTCTATGGTATAACTGAGTTTCTTCTGATCAATTATTATGTCCGGCAGACCTGCAACAAGGTAATAGTAATTTCTTTCAAACATTACATTCAAATAATTTTATTATCCGGAACTTTCTTTTTAAACCCACAGACAAAGCTTCGTTGTTTATTTCTTACCCTTTTTCCCTGTTCCCTTGTCATCCCCTTTCTTATCGCCCTTTTCGGGTTCTTCACCGGAGTATAGAAGTTCCATGGTCCGCGGCCTCAGGTAGTTCCTGAAGAAGTTCTCGAAATCCTCTTCCGTAAAACTGATCTGGTAACTGCCGTCTTTGGGACCGATCTTGAAACCTGATTCCATGCTGTCATCAAATTTAAGTTCAAGTCCGGCGTCAAGAAGCGCCTTTTGTTTACTGGTAAAATAGGCATTAAGTTCTTTCAGGTCTTTTTCGGGCAACAGCACAGCCACATCCATTGCTTTGGTATCCTTTGGATTCCAGTTTTTAACTGCCGTTTCAATAATCTTCTGCAGAAATTCCCTGTCATCATAAGCCTTCTTGACATTCTCCCCGGTTGATTTAGCGGTAATCAACCCTGTAATCTGCTGTCTGATTGTATTTATCGCCTGTCGTGCCGATAAACTAACCTCGGAAGTAACATTCTTTTTTATTTCCTGGGCTTCCCTTTGTGCATTTTCAATTATTTGCGCAGCCTCCTTCTTTGCTTTCTCCTTCATATTCTCAACCTCTTCATTGGCTTTGGAAATAATTTCTTCTGCCTCTTTATTGGCTTTGTCAACCCCTTCAGCATAGATCTTTTCGGTTAGTTCCTGAAGTTTGTTTTCCATTGGTTTAAATTTTGCTTTTAGATAAAGTATTTAAAAGGTGTTTAAGGTGTTATAATCGTAAGGATTTGATAATGTATAATCTAAAATCCACATGATTCAAAAAACGCAAGCAAATGTACAAAATAATTCCAAATTGAAACAATACGGTCTAAAGAATAAAATACAGATGGCTTGTGTTTATCCGGAGAAATCAGGTTGCGGCGAAAGTATAAAAGAGTTGCCCTAAAAATAATGACAATAGTCATTTAAGAAAAAGCAAGGCCAGCAATAGCACTCAATTCAGAATTTTTTAAGACTTCTTAACATTTCAGGCATGCAGATTCCCCCTCCCCCAAAAAAATCAGAGATGGCAGGTCACTTTTCCTTCGGATCACCGCTCCGTGATTCCCTGTCACCCCTTTCCTCCGAATCCCTGGGAATATCTTTGGTTGCTTCGGCAGTATCTGACATGTCAACCATTACATCATCACCTGA
>SLOS01000337.1 GCA_007132365.1 Bacteroidales bacterium
CTGCGGTCCTGCTCAACGGTCTGCTTATGTGGGACATTAACTGCGTCCTGCTGCTGGAGCGCTGGAACCGCAGGCACAGGGGGAAACTGCCGGTATGGCTTGACAGCATTTCCCGCATGGAGGCTTATATAAGTTTTGCGGTTTTTTATTTCAATAATCCCGATTTCGTTTTTCCCTCTCCCCAGGATGAAGGTCCTTTGGTAGATGCATCCTGTCTCGGCCATCCGCTTATTCCCCGGAAGGAAAGGGTATGTAATGATCTCCTGCTGGAAGAAAAGGGCCGTTTCATTATTGTGACCGGTGCCAATATGGCCGGAAAAAGTACTTTTCTGCGAACTGCAGGAGTAGCCATTGTGCTTGCTATGGCGGGGGCCCCTGTATGTGCACGGGAATTCAGGTTCCGTATAATGGAGGTATGGTCAAGTATGCGTACAAGCGATTCGCTGAGCAGGCATGAATCATATTTTTATGCCGAGCTGAAGAGGCTGAAACAGCTTATTGAACGGATCGCAGGTGGTGCAAGTGTTTTTGTGCTTCTTGACGAAATACTGAAAGGCACAAATACAACTGACAAACAAAGGGGTTCGGTGGCACTGCTGGAGCGGCTGATCAAAATGGGATCTTCGGGCATAGTCGCCACCCATGACCTGTCACTGGCCGGCCTTGAGAAAGATTACCCCGGCCGGATTATCAACAAATGTTTTGAGGTGGAGATTGACGGTGAGAGGATAAAATTTGATTACCTTCTCAGGGATGGCGTTACCTCCAAAATGAATGCCCTGATACTGATGAAGCAGATGGGGCTGTTGATTCGTTGTTGATAAACAAATTCACTCACCAGATTTCTTTTATTTATATTTATCCTGTCAAAAAGTCAAAATTTTGTTTGAAGAATTAACAAAATTTTGAACCTACAGGATGAACCGCTTCGCTTTAACATTAAATTTTTTCATCCGTCTTGTGTAATTTCGGCTGAAAAAATTTAATGTATATTTGCACAAATTTTAGGAGCAATGACTGCAGTATATACGGAAGATACCATTCGTACGCTGGACTGGAAGGAGCATATCAGGAAAAGGCCGGGTATGTATATCGGGAAGCTGGGTGACGGCTCCTCCCTGGATGACGGGATATACCTGCTTATCAAGGAGGTGCTCGACAACGCGGTTGATGAGTACATGATGGGCTTTGGAAAGACTATAGAGGTGATAATCAACGAGAAAGAGGTCACCATAAGGGACTATGGAAGAGGTGTCCCGCTTGGCAAGCTTGTTGATGTGGCCTCAAAAATGAATACAGGGGCAAAATATGACTCAAGGGTGTTTAAAAAGACTGTAGGACTGAACGGTGTGGGCATAAAGGCTGTAAATGCCCTCTCTTCACAGTTTGTGATCCAGTCATACCGTGAAAAGGACTGCAGGCTTGCCGAATTTTCAAGGGGTGAGCTTGTAAGTGAGCAGGAACTCTCCTCCGGTGATGAGAACAATGGTACAAGGGTTGTATTTACACCTGACAATGAAATATTCGGAAAGTTCCGTTTCATCCCTGAATACCTGGAACGGATGTTCAGGAACTATGTCTACCTGAACGCCGGCCTTGCCATTGTATTCAACGGGAAGCGTTTTCAATCCAGAAACGGGCTCCTTGACCTGCTGGAGGAGAATATGAGCTCTCCCGGACTTTACCCGATAATTCATCTGCGGGGTACAGATATTGAGGTGGCCATTACCCATGGGAAACAATACGGGGAGGAGTACTACAGTTTTGTTAACGGCCAGAACACCAGCCAGGGGGGCACCCACCTGATAGCTTTCAAGGAGGCCCTGGTAAAGGTGGTAAGGGATTTTTACAAGAAGGATTTTGACGCCTCCGACATCAGGACCTCAGTAATTGCTGCAGTAAGCATCAAGGTTGAGGAACCGGTTTTTGAATCGCAGACAAAGACCAAGCTGGGCTCCAGGGATATCGGTCCCGAAGGCCCCTCTGTAAGGAATTTCATTATGGATTTCCTTCGCACCAATCTCGATAATTACCTGCACAAGCATCCCGAAACTGCCGAGATCATCCTGGCAAGGATAATTGAATCTGAAAAGGAGAGGAAAGCCATTTCAGGAATAAGGAAGATTGCACGCGAACGCGCCAAAAAAGCGAACCTGCACAATAAGAAACTGAGGGATTGCAGGTCTCACTGGAATACCAATGATGAGCGCCGTCTGGAGACTACCATTTTTATCACTGAGGGTGACTCGGCAAGCGGCTCGATTACAAAATCGCGTGACGTGAACACCCAGGCGGTTTTCAGCCTCAAGGGCAAGCCGCTGAACACCTTCGGGCTCACAAAGAAGATAGTTTATGAGAATGAGGAATTCAATCTCCTGCAGTCCGCCCTTAACATTGAGGACGGTATCGAGGAGCTGAGATACAACAATGTTGTCATAGCTACCGATGCCGATGTTGACGGCATGCATATACGTTTGCTGCTGATCACATTTTTCCTGCAGTTTTTTCCGGATCTTATAAAGAACGGGCACCTTTACATATTGCAGACCCCGCTTTTCAGGGTCCGCGACAAGAAAAAGACCTTCTACTGCTATTCGGAAGCAGAAAAAGAAAGGGCCGTCCGCGCCCTGAACGGCAAGGCAGAAATAACCAGGTTCAAGGGCCTGGGCGAGATCTCGCCCGATGAGTTCAGGCATTTTATTGGCAAGGATATGCGGCTTGAGCCCGTGCAGCTCAAGAAGGAGGACATGGTTGCCGATATGCTTTCCTTCTATATGGGTAAGAACAGTCCAGAAAGACAGGACTTTATCATAGAAAACCTCAGAGTGGATGAAGACATGGTCCCTGCCGGATCAGTCTGAAAGAATTTTGGGATATAAATGGAAGAACCGGATAAATTAAACGGACAGAACGGGAATAACCCCGCAGATAATAACGGGAGATCCAGGGAAAATGACTTTCCAAGGATCATTCATCTGGCAGGTATGTACAAGGACTGGTTCCTGGATTATGCCTCATATGTAATTCTTGAGCGTGCGGTACCCCACCTGCATGACGGACTTAAACCGGTGCACCGCCGTATTCTGCATGCAATGAAGAGGCTTGATGACGGGCGGTTCAACAAGGTTGCCAACATCATCGGCTATA
>SLOS01000267.1 GCA_007132365.1 Bacteroidales bacterium
ATCATTTAAGTCATTTACAGTAATCAGTTCGCCCTGGATGCCGGAGAAATAATTTACCATTCCGGTGTCAACCAATTGTAATTTCGGGGATCTGCGATAATTTACCATCATCGGTAATTGTGTATTCGTTACAGGATAAACAAGATTAATTAAAAAGCTACGCTCCATAATTTTAAATGCTTCACTCATTTCCCTGTTTCTATAAGTGGAGTTGCCAAATCCCTGAAATTTTATTCTTGTAGATGCCTCAATAAAAGAGTGTTTCATGATATGCCGCATAACATTTGCCATTGTTAAATTCGGGGCATATTTTTCAACATTGTCTGTATAAGAAACAAAGAGGCTGTCATAAATCTTGTTTAGTCCTAAAAGTGAATTTGTTTGCAAATATGTGTTGATAATTTCCGGCATTCCCCCGATAACGTTGTAATTATTGAATTGCCGGATCAGATGGTCGTGTCCGTATTCCGGGAAAGGTATCGTGTCAAGTAATTCAAGACTTTTTTCATTACCCGTTACTCTGATGTATTCACTGAATGAACATGGCCTGACCGGAAGATATTCAACTCTGCCGACAGGAAAACTGATGTTGCGGGAAAAAATTGTTTCCAGGAGTGACCCGGCAGCTATAACATGAATATCATTCTTTTCCTCGTAGAAGTATCTTAAGGCTGCTATTGCATTGGGTGAATTTTGAATCTCATCGATAAAAAGCAGAACATCCCCTTCAATACTTCTGATTTGTTTATGAAGGCAAATAATTTCAAAAAGTCTGTGAATGTTTAATTCATGCAGAAAAAGGTTCTGATCCTCCTTCTTATCAAGATTTAAATGGATGAAGTGATCGTACTTTTCAGCAAACATTTTTACAAGACTTGTTTTGCCTACTTGTCGCGCTCCACGAAGAATAAGAGGTTTTCGTAAAGGGCTCTCAGCCCATTTTTCCAGATCGGTCAATAAATCACGTTTAAACATATCTTAAAGTCATTTTCCACTGAGGCAAATATTTGAAATTTATTAATGGATTGTATAAAAGAGGGGGATAATAATTGTTGTTGCTGAATAAAAGAGGCACATAAAAACATCCTAAAATGTATAAAAGAAGGGGTTATATAAGAACGTCATAGATATTAAACCGGTGATAAAGTGGTTATTTGAACATGAATGGAATCCAGGCGGCAGTCTGCGTTGTCTTCCACGAAAGTGATGGTACAGGTATAAACCTTCGTAATGATAAGAGATAAAATGTTGATTAATATCAACAATTAGATTATATTTGCTGGTAATATTCAACATAACATATATGAGGACAAAAAAACAAATATTGTTTCCTAAAAATCAAAAGATAATGGAACAAGTAGGTGAAAATATCAAACTGGCAAGAAAGCGAAGGAAACTTACCACAATACAAGTAAGTGAGCGAGCAGGCATTGATAGAAGCACATTATACCAAATTGAAAAAGGAAAGGGGAGTGTTTCAATGGCTGCTTATTTCAATACTTTGAGAGTATTAGGATTGCAGGATGATTTTTTGAAACTTGCAGCGGATGATATTTTTGGCAGAAAACTTCAAGATCTAAGTTTGACGAGTAAAAAATAAATATGTCAATTACAAAAACAGATATTTTGGTGTATGCTCATTGGTTGGGAATGAAAGAACCAAAATTGATTGGTGTGCTATGTGCCCAGCAAGCAAAAGGCAAAAAGGCTTTCAGTTTCGAATACTCTGATGATTGGATTCAATCATCAGAACAAATATTATTAGACCCGGATATTGGTTGGTACAGAGGACAGCAGTATCCATATGGTAAAGAAAATTTCGGAGTTATTTTTGATTCGATGCCGGATTCCTGGGGTAGAACTTTAATGAAAAAGCGCGCAGTGCATATTGCGAGAGAGGAAGGTAAACCTGTACCAAATTTATACGATATTGATTTTCTATTAGGAGTTTATGATGTGTGCCGAATGGGAGCTTTAAGATTTAAACTGGATTCTAACGGACCATTTTTGGATGATAGTAGAGATACACCAGCTCCTCCAATGAGCAGTATTAGAGAATTACAACACGCTGCTCGAATTTTGGAATCTGATGAAGAAAGTGAAGACATAAAAAAATGGCTTTCAATATTAATGGCACCAGGTTCTTCATTGGGTGGAGCAAGGCCAAAGGCCAATGTGAAAGATGAACATAGTGATTTATGGATAGCAAAGTTTCCATCAAAAGGAGATACAACTGATAAAGCAGCCTGGGAATTTTTAGCGTATAAATTAGCTTTAAAAGCAGGGATAGAAATGTCAGAATCAAGAATAGAAAGAATTTCTGGCAAGTATCATACTTTTTTCACAAAACGATTTGACAGACTCAAAAAGGAAAGAATTCACTTTGCCAGTGCAATGACAATGACAGGAAATAATGAAGAAACTATAAAAGAAAAATCAGTAAGTTATTTAGATATTGCTGAGTTTATACAATATACCGGTTCTCAAAACAAAATAGATTTGAATCAATTGTGGAAACGAATAATCTTTAATATTGCTATATCTAACACGGATGATCACCTTAGAAATCACGGCTTTATTTTGACCCGAAATGGTTGGATTCTTTCACCTGCATTTGATATTAACCCTTCAGTTGATAAGAACGGTTTGGCACTGAATATAGATACAGATGATAATGCCCTAGATTTTGAACTTGCCAGAAGTGTTGGTGAATTTTTTCAACTTACAGATTCAGAGATGGAAACAATAATTACTAAAGTAAAAAAAGCTGTAAGTAGCTGGAAGGTAATAGCTAAAGATATCGGTATTCCAAAATCAGAACAAGAAATAATGACATCAGCTTTTAAATATTAATTTGTTCAATTATTACTAATTATTGGTGATGTGTTAACTTTCAAACAATTTGAAGGCACTATTATCTTTATAGGCTTTGAGAGGAATACCTGGTATTAATCTGGTTTTCGGGGCGGCAGGCTGCGTTGTATTCCACGAAAGTGATGGTTAAGCATGAAATATGATTATGTGTTTTTATTTTTTCATAAGGGATAAATGAAAGTTTTCTTTTAATTTTGATTAATAACCAGATACTATATTTATAACTATGTTGAATAATGAAATCAAA
>SLOS01000165.1 GCA_007132365.1 Bacteroidales bacterium
CCGCGAAAGAATATTTGATTACCTGAATACTCTTGTTAACAATAAAGACAATGATAGCGGTTTACTGGAAGAGATCAGGATATTCCTGGAAGAGGAGCTGTCTGTTGTTTCACCCTGGGGGATTGATCAGTGGTCCCATGACCGGATGAGAAGTTATCTGATATCGAAGCTTGACAGGCCACTTCGCATTTGCGGTATGGTAAGGAATGAAGGGGAACCGGGCGGTGGCCCTTTCTGGGTGAAAAATCCCGATAAGTCGGTATCCCTGCAGATAGTTGAAAGCTCACAGATCAACCTGTCAAATCCGCTGATGAACAAGCTTTACGAGGCATCTACGCACTTCAACCCCGTCGACCTTGTCTGTTCCGTCAGGAACTATAAAGGAGAAAAGTTTGATCTGCACCGCTTCCGTGATCCCAAAACAGGATTTATTTCTCACAAATCAATGGAAGGAAGGGATCTCAAGGCACTTGAGCTGCCTGGACTGTGGAACGGTGCCATGTCGGACTGGAATACGGTTTTCGTAGAGGTTCCTCTTTCCACCTTTAACCCGGTAAAAACAATAAACGACCTTCTGAGACCGCAGCACGCCTTTAAGTTAACATAAAATTAACATAAACATCAGCTCAGATTAATTTTAAGGAAATATTGCATTCGTAAGTTTGTATTGAATCTTAAAATACAAGCTATGAAAAAACTGTTTATCATATCTTCATTATGCCTTTTTTGCACAATAAATAACAATTTACTGTCTGCTTCAGATAACAGAAAAAACAGTGACATGAACATGGTATCACTGAGCGGACAGGTGATTGATAATGGTACGGGAGAAACACTGGCCGGTGTGCTGGTTAAGATCGATGAATCCGGAAAAATTATCTATACGGATTTTGAGGGGAAATTTGAAATAACCGGTCTTTTTCCGGGAAGCTACAGTATCAGTACATCCCTGATCTCCTATGAATCAGGTGAGCTTAACCTCGACCTGAATGGAGAGGAACGGGAACCCGTCAGAATAAAACTGAACCAGGTAAAAATCAATTAAGGGATTTAAAGCTTACTGGATGCTTTCAAACCGGAAAATTAATTCCGGTTTTTTTATTTTACTTGCCGGTAAATGGTCGGGCTGTCTGATTGATATATCCATTTGTGATTCTTTTTGAAATAATGCCCGGTTATTACTGCTGGTAATCACTTTCCATAACCAGGATTCCTTTTTCATCAAACATGAGCCACCTGCCTGTTCTTTGACCATTTTTATAACTCATATCATACCGAAGAGTCCCGTTTTCATCCCATATGTACCATTTACCATGCTTACGGCCCTTCCGGTACATTGCTTCAGCCGTTTTATTGCCCTCCTCATCCCAGGTGACCCACTGTCCATGCATTCTGCCGTAACGGTAGGCACGTATTTCATTTTTCCTGCCATCTTCAAAATAGATAATCACATCCCCGTTTTTCAAACCGCGGCGGAAAGGTATTTCAAGTTTGACATTACCATTATCATAATACTTTGAATATATACCATTATAGGGCCGGTCGCTCTCATCATAGAATAAACCGTCAGAATCTTTAACGGTGTCCTGCCCGGTTGCAGCAATGACGGCTGTAATCACAAGGCATATTATTGCGGTTAGTCTTCTCATGCTGTTTTAAATTGGGTTTTAGCTGTAAGGTTATATTTCAAAATTAGTAAATTACTCATCATTAACATCATACCTCCATTCATTTCTTGTCCTGTCATACCTCAGTCTCTCATCAGGCCATTCGATATAATTTTTGTCGCTGATATACTTATCAGGATTGCCTGATCTGATCATTTCCATGAATAAGACCTCACCTTTTGCAAAAAGCTCTTCTTCCCCAAGCACAGGTGTAATGAAAAGTTCCACCAGATCATAAATTTCAATGTGATCCCTTGTTTTGAATTTCCCGCCTGCACCTCTCAGGTTTCCCCTGGTACTTCTAGCCGGTCTGATCAGATAATAGTAATGAACACTGTCGTCTGAGACATGGTAATATTGAAAACGGAACTGTTTTGCCTGTTGGATATAGAAATTTCTGTGATCGGTATTATGCCTGGTTTGATAATCCGCAAGCCTGGGCTTTTTGCCGATATAAGTTACAATATTTACAAGAAGGCTGTCCTGTGTCTGCTGATCAAAATATCCGGACACCGAAAAACGATCATCAGCTTTTCTGCACGAAATCGAAAAAAAACTAATAATAACTGCGCCGATACAGATTATAACTTGCTCTTTCATCATTAATGCTGAATAGTGTTAAAAATTACATTTTACCAAAGAGCCGGAATACTTCCGGCTCCCTGGCAAAAAACCAAAACACGCAAAAACTAACCAAACCTAACTTTAAACCTGTTTAATAAAGACATATACTTAACCCTTGAGATTAAAAATATCTTACAAGGTGTGCGTTCCATTCAGCCCACCCTTCTGTCCAGTCCTCAGTTCCAAAAGCGCCTACATAAGGTACCTGTTCAAACCAGTCGTCTGCTTTGGGCGTATTGTCCCACCTGGCAGCATCAAGCAGGGGAGATCCTGCATTGAGGGTAACTTTGGGAATACCCAGATCGAAAACACTTCCATCAATACCAAGTGAAGTCCAGCTGTCTACCAGGTGATTGTTAAACTCTTCACGGTGGAACCACTCTTCATATGCAGCCTGTCCCCCGGGAAAATTCTCATGGCTTTTAAGGGCCCTGCCCCTGGGGGCATTGGGATGCTGAGTTCCATTAGCTGGCGCTCCGGTGAAAATCTCGCCAGCCGAGCCGTAACCGTTACCACCCCAGTGTTCAACTCCTGCAAGATATACATTACGTATCTGCAGTTCGCCATCCAGTGCGGCCTGTCCCGAACCACCCCTTGCATCGTCAATATACAATCCGTCAGGATAGCCGGTCATTACAGTATTATATATACTGATTCGTGAATTTCTCCTTAACTGTGCTGCATGCTGAAACTGCAGGCTTATGGGGGTTTCCCTGGTCTTTTTCGGGCCAATATTTGTTATATTGGCAAATATACCTGATGTATAGGGCTGGGCATCGCTTCCTGCGCCGTTATTATCGACTTCAAAACCATTTGAGCC
>SLOS01000043.1 GCA_007132365.1 Bacteroidales bacterium
GATAATTGTAGCTCCAATAAGTGGTGATTTTGAATTGACGTCTGTAATGGTACCTCTTACCGTTTGGGTTAATGTGTTTTGAGAATGTGCATTTGACAATGTCAATACCATGATTGTTGCTAATGCGAACGTTCTAATTATTTCTATTGTTTTCAATTTTTATGTGGTTAATTTGTTTTGTGATTGATTGTTGTTTATTGTTATCATAGTTAATTATAAACCTTGAATTTAGAGTATTTTGTAAATGATCAGCTATTTACTATTTGAAATAAAGATCCGGGCATAAAAGCTGGTAGAGAAATATTTTTCGTTGAACAGATTGTTTTGCCTGTTAAATGACGGATATTTCATCTTCAACGGATTTAAAAAAAACCTGCATTCATTTTTATGCTAAACTTTGATGATCAGGTCTCTCAATGCGACAGCCAGTTCAACAAGCTTATTACAATCAACAATCCCGGTGTTGTCTTTCGGGGTATGTGTAATATCCTGGTTATCGATATTTTCAATAAACCAATCTGAAGATACTGCAAGTGCCGGCCTTCCATAATGAATAAATATGCTGTGATCACCCTGGGGCCAGAGTTTTCCTTCGGTGATACCCGGATGCTTTTCAATAGTCCTGGAGGCGATATCCCGCAACTGATCCGGCAGGTTATAATATGAAAATGCAGATTTTCCCTCCTTATAACCGGCACCGTCGATATTTATGTTGAATAGGATATTGTCGAATTTGTCCTGGTTTGCCATAATCCAGGCCATCTGACCGGGAACTGAATAGTAATCCTCTCCGTTAAAGGCGATGATCTCAATTTGCCTTTTGCCGGAATAATCCTTCAGCAGATCTGCCAGAAGCAGCAATACGACTACACCTGTTGCATTATCGATGGCACCGGGCGACCCTTTTTTGGAGTCAATATGTGCAGTTATAACGATTCTGCTGTTGCCCGGTTGCCCTTTCCTGCCGCTTACATTGTATCCTTTGCCGGGTATCCTTTCCGATACCGAATTAAGAATTATCTCTTTTCCCGAATATCCGGCCAGCTTTAGTCCTTCTTCCTCTGTCATGTATACAGATGGTACATTGAAGTCACCGTCCTCAATAAGAGGAAAAGGATATACTCCCCCTGCCAGGGCAGCGTTTCTGCCTGTCGCACAAATGATTGCCCTAGCGCCTGAATTTTCAAGAAGTGAGATGATCCTTTGGTGACTTTCGGGGTTATAAAATGCAAAATTCTTTGGCATCAGCTGTTCGCTGGCAATCTCACCATGAAGAAGGATAACCTTGCCTTTAAAGTCGCCGTCTTCCAGTTCACCTATGGATGAAGCACTTTCCAATACAGCCCTTACTGAGCAGCCATTGGACCATGGGCTGACCAGAACATTAAACTCTTTATTACCCGCATGAAGGGTTGCCCCTTCATCGATCCAGTCCACTGCCTCAAATCCCTGTGATTCAGTTTTCCATCCCAGAGCTTTCAATTGCTTTCTGAAGAAGCGGGTGGCGTCTCTGTTACCCTGGCTTCCAGTGGTCCGCTCCTTTATATCTACGCATAAAGTCTTTAGCCATTTGCGGCATTTTTCATTAAGATCAATACTGTTCATCATGATAATCAATTATTTTGTGATTCCTTCAACTATTATATTGATATTTCTATTTGATTGAACCGGAGACATTACACTATAATAATTGTAATCAAATTCAAAAAACAGATGTTTTTTCTGTATTGCAACACAACTGAATTATACTATGGAATAGAAATTTTCAACCTATTCCATAGCAGGGTTGTAGGCAGAGACCTTAAATACAATTATCTGTTTTAACTAATCAGATATATTATTCTAAAACGTCCGTATGGAGACCCCGGAATTCAATACATATTGGTTCAAGTCCTAAGCAATATCTATGATGATTCTATTATCTGTTTTTTGAAGGGAGTATGTTTTAAGAGGGGTTTCTGCAGGACCCTTTATAACCTTACCGCTTAGTGTAAAAGCTGATTTCCCGAAGCTGCTGCACTCAAGTTGTTCCTTTTCGTGAAGATAGTTAAGCTCCCTGCATCCATGTGTGCAACAATCCGCGAAAGCTTTATATTCTTCTTCTCTCTGATGAATGATTATGATCTTTATCTCATCTCCATTTAACTGGCCACCAATGTTAAGCTTGCCTGAACCTCCAGTATCCCTGAGGCAATCAATCCTGTCGAGGTTAACAATCAGGCTGTCCCCATCCAGTTCCCATGAATCGGACATTATTTCGGGAGTCCTCGAAATTCCCCCAATCATTGAGCAGCCGTTAACTCCGGCCAATCCAGTGCATACACATGCCGTTGCAATGCCGGCTTTCCTGATAAATTCTCTTCTGTTTGTCTTCATTTATTTTATATTTATTAAATATGATCGGCTGTAACTATCAGGTAATGCGGCTCAGATATATCGGTGATGGTTGCCTTTTTCATTGTGTTACATCCTGATGATACTATTACCAAAATAGATAAAACAAAAAACGTGTGTGTCATAAAATTGTTTTTTATAGCAATGGACTGTTTTATCCTTACGGGATAACCGTGGTGCTGACAATCCCTGCTGCGATAAGCTATCAAACGTCAGACCATTGTGCTTAAAGAGCTTTATAACAGGACACAGGGATTTAATTAGAATCCATATTCATGTCCGCATTCATACATTAATGTACGTTTGCGGACATGGGTTGGAGATGATTCACTGTTTTTAATTGCCATGATAATTCAATACTTACGTGTGATATCCCTGACGATTGAATTGAACTTCTCAACTTCTTCCATAACAGGGCTGTGAGCAGAATTCTCAAAGGTAAAAAACCCTTTTTCCGGTGCTTTCAACTGATTGTAAAAATCATTTGCAACAGAATACGGGGTTGTGTAATCATACTTCCCGTGGAAGATATAGACAGGTACCTGCATACTGTCTATTTCATTAAAAAGATTTGTTTGAATCACCTCATTCCACATATTCTCCATTGAAAACATACCCCCATTCATGAAATTCAGTTTGTCGCCAATTGTATATTCCCTGGCTTTAAACACCATTTTAACCAGTGGCCACATTCCCCTGA
>SLOS01000157.1 GCA_007132365.1 Bacteroidales bacterium
ACACTATCCCGTCTTTGCAGGATATATTTGAATAATCTGAATTTTTCATTTTTGTCGTTTTAGTAATCATTAAAACTGTTGTCCCAGCACAAAATGGAACTGTCCCTTGTTTGCTCCGGGCCTGCCGGGTATTTCATCGAAACCATATGCCCAGTCAATACCAAGGAGTCCGAACATGGGGAGAAAAGCCCTGAGACCGATACCGGCCGAACGTTTTATGGCGAACGGGTTGAATTCATTGAAATCATACCATGCATTACCTGCCTCAACGAATACAAGGGGATAAATAAAGGCATTGGGGTTGGTTGAGACCGGGTATCTGAGTTCGATATTGAACTTGTTGTAAATGTTCCCCGCCTTGTTTCCTCCCCTTATCGGTGTCAAAGAACCATTTTCGTATCCCCTCAGTCCTATGGTTTCCCTTCCGTAGAGGTTGTAACCTGACATCCCGTCTCCCCCCAGGTCAAAACTCTCAAACGGTGAGGGACCAATGTCGCTGTTAAAATATCCAAGGATCCCAAATTGTGCTGATGTACTCAATACCAAATTTCCTGCCAAACTTGTATACCAGTTTCCTCTGAATGTCCATTTATGGTACTCTATCCATCTATATTTCTCTCCTGGAGTCATTTCTGAGTAATCTTTACCGCTTAAAAGGGAGTATGGCGGTGTGATCTGAAGTGTCAGATTGAAAGAATTTCCCCTCCGGGGGTATATCGGCTGGTCCACTGAATTCCTTCCGAAACTTGCCCTTAAACTAAAATTATTTGAATTTCCATCCTGAAAAAGAAACTGTCCGAACCAGTCATCAAGATTATAGTTCTGGAAACTCAGCTCGGTATAAAGGTTAAAAAAGTCATCCGGCCAGTTCAGCCTTCTTCCCATTCCGAGTGATGCTCCTGAAATCTTGATTGAGGAATAATCCTCAATCCTCCTGTTAAACCTGTTGGTCTGAATGGTATGGTACAGGGAGAATGACAGCGAATTTGGCTTTGTGCCACCCAGGTAAGGTTCAACAAAAGTCATATTATAGGCCTGGTAGTAGGTACCGTTGGATTGTACGCGAATGCTCAGAGTCTGACCGTCACCTGAGGGCAGTGGCCTCCATGCATCTCTTTTGAATAAATTACTGGTGGAAAAGTTGGAAAAGCGCACCCCGAGGGTACCTATAAGCATACCTGCGCCCCAACCACCGGATATTTCCAGCTGGTCATTGGCTCTCTCCTCGACGACATATTCTATGTCAACCGTGCCGTCGTTTGGGTTTGGTATAGGATTTATTCCCAGTCTTTCAGGGTCAAAATGCCCGAGATTAGCCAGCTCCCTCTGGGAGCGGATAAGGTTTGTCTTGCTGAAAAGCTGTCCGGGCTTGGTCCTCAGTTCCCGTCTGATCACATGCTCGTTGGTCTTGGTATTGCCGGTTATCAGAATCCGGTTGATAGTTGCCTGATCCCCTTCCCGGATTCTCATTTCAAGATCAATAGAGTCATTATCAATAGTCAGTTCCACCGGATTTACACTGAAAAAAAGGTATCCGTCATCCAGGTATAGTGAACTGACGGCATCATCATCATGACGCAACCTCATTTCAAGCTTTGTCTGGTCATAAACCTCCCCTCTTCCTATACCCAGGACAGCGGTGAGAAATTCTGAGGGGTACTTGGTATTGCCAACCCAGGTAATATCCCTGAAATAGTAGCGGTTGCCTTCCTCAATTTCAATTGCCAAATTGATGCGGTTATCAGCCGTGTGGTAAATTGAGTCGGAAATGATTGCAGCATCCCGGAAGCCGTGTTCGTTATAAAATGTCAGCAGACCCTCCTTATCTTCGCGAAAATCCGGGCCTACAAATTTTGATGATTTAAACAGGTTACGGAGGCTCCTGGCTTTCGTGTTTTTCATTACTCTTTGCAGTCTGCGATCGGAAAAGCTTTCATTTCCTGTGAAGTAAATGTCAGATATGCGGACTCTCTCGTCTTTATCTACTTCAATTACAAGGCTTACCCGGTTTGGTATGGACGGATCGTCCTCCATGCGTATGTCAACTGATGTGTTAAAAAATCCCTTTTCAATAAAATGTCTTGTTATTATGTCTTTTGTGTTATTGAGGGTGTTTTCGGTAACAAGCGTACCGCTTCTGAGCTTTATTTTTTCTTCAATATCCCTTAACTCAGATCTCCTGAGCCCTTCTATATTCAAAACAGACAATCTTGGCGGCTCCTGAAGCATTATATCAAGATCTATCTCCGTTCCTTCAATCCTGATGGCGGTTATCTTAATATCAGAAAACAGTCCCTGACCCCATAGCTTTTCAATAGCCTGGGTGATGTCATCGCCGGGAATGGTTATCCTGTTGCCTGTCTGCAGCCCTGAAATGCTCCTGATCACTATCGGGTCAATATGCTGAATGCCGGATACAGTAACTTCACGCACTGTGTATTCCCTTGGTCTGGAATAATCCATTATGGGAAGCGAAGCATAATCCCTCTGTGCCAAAACATCCGGTGCTGAGATTAATAATAACAGAACAAGGCTCAAAAATGATGATCTCTTATTTGTAAACATAATTTCTAATCACATTTTAATTGTTCACTTGTTTTTCCAAATCTTCGTTCTCTCGACTGAAAATCAATTATTGCATTGTATAAGTGTTCTTTCCTGAAATCGGGCCAGAGTGTTGGTGAAAAATACATTTCAGTATATGCAATCTGCCACAGAAGAAAATTACTTAACCTGTATTCACCGCTGGTACGGATAAGAAGTTCAGGGTCGGGAATGCCGTTTGTTAAAAGGTAATCTGAAAAACTCTCCTGGTCTATTGAATCTTTGTCAATCTTACCTGAAAGGACATCCTCTGCAATACGCCTTGCCGCATCAGCAATCTCCCACCTTGCTCCGTAACTCAGGGCAACTATTAAGGTCAGCCCATTGTTATCCCGGGTGATTTCAATCACCTCATTCAGTTTTTCCAAAATAGACACGGGCAAAGTTTTAATATCCCCGATAACCAATAAACGGACATTATTCTTAATTAGTGTTTCTGTTTCTGAGTTAATCGTCGAAACCATCAGGTTCATAAGTGCATCTATCTCC